>JAMOAD010000074.1 GCA_023621955.1 Acidobacteriota bacterium | reverse complement strand
AACACCCGGAGGCGGAGAAAATCAACTCCCACGTCTGGGAGAAGTTCTTCACCCAGAACGTTCCCGAAGGCTGTTGGTACGGCTGCACCATGGCCTGCGCCCACGCGGTCGACGGGTTTCTGCTGAAGACAGGCCCCTACAAGGGTCAGAGGGTCGTTGTCGACGGCCCCGAATACGAAACAGTGGGCGGTTGCGGCTCCAACCCCGCCATCTTCAACCCCGAAGCGGTTTTGGAGATCAACTTCTATTGTGACACCTACGGCATCGACACCATATCCTTCGGAACCCTCACGGCCTTCGTGATGGAGTGCTACGAGAGGGGAATCTTGAACAAGGAGCGCACCGGCGGCCTTGAGATGACCTGGGGCAATTGGGAAGCCACCCTTGAGATGATGCATCAGATGGCGCGAGGCGAAGGTTTTGGCAAGATCGCCGGACTCGGTATCAAGAAGATGGAGGAGTACTTTGCCCGGCACTTCGGCGCCGACGAGGGCTTTCTGAGAGACATCGGCGTTCAAGGCAAGGGACTTGAACAGTCGGAGTATATGAGCAAAGAGTCTTTGGCCCAACAGGGGGGGTACTACCTGACCAACAAGGGCCCCCAGCACGATGAAGCCTGGCTGATCTTCATGGATATGGTCAACAACATGATCCCCACCTTCGAGAAGAAGGCCGAAGCCCTCCACTACTTCCCCATGTTCAGAACCTGGTTCGGCCTTCAGGGCCTCTGCAAGCTTCCCTGGAACGACATCGAACCGGCGGACAACGCCAAGCACCCGGAACCCAACAAGGTCCCCGAGCACGTCCAGAACTACCTGGACATCTACGAGGCCGTCACGGGAAAGGGGCTGGACAAAGAGGGGATGATCCTTCAATCCGAACGGGTCTACAACTTTCAAAGGATCTTTAACCTTCGGATGGGCCATGGAAAGCGTAACGACGACTACCCCCCCTACCGTGCCATGGGCCCCGTCACGAAGGAAGAGTATGAGTCCCGTCAAGAGCGTTACGACGGTCAACTGAAGGAAAAACTCGGCGTCGACCCTTCCGGCAAGAGCGTTGAAGAGAAGATCAAGATTCTGAGAGAGTACAAGCTGAAGCAGTACAACGGTTTGATCGACGCCGTCTACCTGCGAAGGGGCTGGTCACCCGAGGGGGTCCCCACGGTGGAGCATCTGCAAAAGTTGGGCATGGACCTTCCGGAGCTGGTGGAAACGGTCAAGAAGCACCTGAAATAGGAAACCTGCAACCCTGGGATCCGTAGAGTAGAGATGGGAGTGCCCTTCTTGAGAAGGGCGCTCCCCTTTTAATCGGAGGTCAACCATGGAAAAGAAAGCCCAAAAGCTTCCGGCGGAGAAGGGCTCCTCTCCCCTGAAACGTCGTGATTTTCTTCGTCTCTCGGCCCTTGGCGTCGCGGGATTCCTCACCTCTCCTTCCGCTCAGGTCCAGGGGCAGACAGTGCCCACACCACCTGTGGAAACCAATATCGGCGAGATTCTCAAGATTCCCCGTACCAAGGATTCCATGCCCGGTCCCTTCCCGGGAAGGGTTGTCAGGGTCGACACCCCCTCCCTCTCACAGGAGGACGGAGGGGAGCGCGTTTATAAAGCCCTTACCATGGCCCTTCTCTCCCTGACAGGCGAAAAGAGCCTTAAGAAGGCTTGGCGCCGGTTCGTCTCCCCTAAGGATATCGTCGGGCTCAAGCTCAACCCCATCGGCGGAACCCTTCTCTCCAACAACCCCCTGTTGGTGGGGGCGGTCATTCGGGGGCTGAGAGAGGCGGGGCTTCCCCCCTCCTCGATCTTCCTCTGGGACCGGCGGCTCGAACAGCTCGGCGAGGCCGGATTCACCGAAGGCCGCTTCCCGGGGATCAAGGTTCTCGGAACCGAGGGCAAGGGACCAGACGGAGAGTACTTCACCGGGGAGGGAAAACTTTGGGCCCTGGAAAACCTCGACATGGAAGCTCCCTCCTACGAGGCCTCCCTGGAAGGGAAGTACGACCAGGAGACCCTCCCCTTCATGCTCAACGAGGGTACCCGCTCCTACTTTTCCAAGATCGCCACCAGAAGGTGTACGAAGATTATCAACCTACCGGTCCTGAAAAACGCCGGCGTTTCGGTGACCCTCTCCCTGAAAAACCTGACCTACGGAGCCCTGAGCAACACCGGACGGCTTCACAAGATCTGGCACCGTTCCATCGCCGAAGGGTGTGCCTTTCCGTGTCTGAGGGACAAGGCCGTCCTGCACATCGTCGATGGGACAAAGGCCTGCTACGACGGCGGTCCCAGCGCGGTGGCCAAGTTCATCTGGTCCCCCAACCTCCTGTTGTTGGGAAGCGACCCTGTCTCTGTGGACTCCGTCGGCTATGATTTCCTCATCCAAGAGAGAATCGAGAGGGGGATTCAGAAGGCGGACTCTCCGAGAGGAAGGGAATTTTTAAGGCTGGCGGAGAGCTTCGGGCTCGGCATCGCCGATCCGGCAAAGATCGTCCAGGCAAGGCTCACTTCCTCTTAAGAAGGGCTCAACTCCCCTTTCCGCCGAGAGCAGAGGAGGTTACTCCTCCGCCCAAACCTCCGCCTGAAAGGACCAGAACTTGATTTCCGGTTTTTTGAAGGCTTGTGACTGAAGCCCCGCCTTCATGCACAGGTGACCGAGGAAGGTTTCCAGATCCCAACCCGTTTCCTCGGCCACCTGTGGGAGAAAGACAG
>JAMOAD010000317.1 GCA_023621955.1 Acidobacteriota bacterium | reverse complement strand
TAGGAGAGAGATGAGAAAAGCATACTTCTATTTAATCGTCGCCGCCGCCCTCTGGGGATCGTCGATACCGGTTGTGAAGCTGGGACTCCTCCACGGTTACGACTCTCTGGGCTTTCTCTGGGCCCGCCTCTCCATGGCGGCCCTTCTTAGCCTCTTCTTCCTCAAGCCCTCCACGGCCCGTTCCCTCCTCTCCCAGAAGAGGGTCTGGTTCTGGGGCCTCTGCAACGCCGGGGGCTTCATCTTCCAGTTCCTCGGTCAGAGGGAGGCTCCCGCCAACCAGGCGGCGGTTCTCTTGAACACCTCGGTGATCTTCGTGGCTCTCCTCTCCGCCCTCTTCCTGAAAGAGAGGCTCCGGTGGCCGGCCCTTCTGGGAATCGCCCTCGCCTTCGGCGGGATGGTCCTGGTGGAAGGGGGAGGGAGGGGGAGGTGGGCCTTTCATCCCGCGGACATCTTCCTCGTCATGGCCCCCCTTCTCTGGAGTGTCTTCATCCTCATCTCCAAGGGCCTCTCCCAGAAGTGGAGCCAGGCCAGCCTTCTGGTCCCCCTCAACGCGGTCACCTTCCTCTTCGTCGCCCCGATCTTCCCCTGGTCCCACTTCCCTCGGGAGCCCCTCTTCTACCTCCTCTCCCTCTACATGGCCCTCTTCTGCACGGTCATTCCCTACTGGTTCTACTTCCAGGGCCTGCGAAGGGTCACGCCTACGGTGGCCTCCCTCCTGAACTCGGCGCAGATCTTCTTCAGCATCCTCTTCGGCTGTTTCTTCCTGAGCGAACGTCTGACGGTTCCCTTCTTTGTGGGGCTCGCGGCGGTCTTCGGGGGAATCGTCCTCGTCGAGTCCACTCGTTCCGGAAGGGAGGGGAAGCAAGAGGACAGCCGTGTATGAGACGCTCCTGCTGAGGGCAATCGCCGTCGGCTTTCTCCTTCTCCTCCTGGTCCTCTCCCTCAGGGAAAAGCCCCAGAAGGACAACAAGGGTTTCTTCTTCGCCAACCTCAAGCTTTCGGGCAGGCAAGTCTTCTTTACCTTCTCCGCCTCCTGGATTGGGGCCGCGGCCTTGCTCATGCTCTCGGAAAGAGCGGCCAAACAGGGGTGGCAGGCCCTTTACGTGATGCCCCTGCCGACATTGGCTGCACTTCTCCTGCTGGTCCTCATCCGCCGCCCCTTCGCCGCCACCGGTCTTCTCTCCCTGGAAGACCTGCTGGAGAGGTCCTACGGGAAGGGAGCGGCCCGTTTCGCCTCGGTGGTCTCCCTCTGGTACCTGGTTTTGGCCCTCTCCTCCCAGGGAGTCGCCTTGGCGAAGGTGGGGGAGAGCTTCCTGAAGGTTCCGGGACCCCTCTTCCTCCTGGTGGTCGCCACGGTGGTCTCCCTCTATACGGCCCTCAGAGGTTTAGGCTCCCTTGTCAAGGTGAACCGGTTTCAACTCTTCTTTCTGGTCTTGTCGATTCTCGGCCTGGCCGGGATCACCCTGGGCGGTGCCTCCCGGGAATCCTGGAGGGCTCTGGCTTCCCTTCCAGGCCCTTCTCCCACGGTGGAGACCCTCCTGATCTTCCTCTCCCTCACCCTCGCCTGGACGGTCTCTCCCATCTCCCTCCAGAGGGTGAGAGCCGCCGAGAACAACCGGGAGGCCTACGGAGGGTTGCTCGGGGCCGCTCTCTTTCTGGCTCTCTTCTTCGCGGTGGTGATGGTCCTGGGGATGGTCTCCGGAGGATCCCTCCTCGCCTTGACCCTTCCCCTCTCCGGTAGGCTCCTGCTTTTCGTGCTCTTCCTGTCGGCCCTGATCTCCACCATGGACACCATGGTGAATACGGCCTCCCTCTCCCTCTCCCACCTTTCCCCCTTTTCGCCGGGGGTGAACTCCTTCCTGGTGGCCTGGTCCTCGGTCCTGGTGGCCCTGAGGGTCCCCTCGATCCTGACGACACTGGGCCTGGCCTCGGAGGTCATGGCCGAGGCCCTCTTCCTTCCGGCCCTGGCGGCCCTCCTCTTTCCCCGGCTGAGGCTTCCCAGAACAGGGAAACTGGTCATGGCGGCGGGGCTCTTCCTCTCGCTTCTCTCCTTCTCCCGCCACCTCCTCGGCTTCGGCCTCTTTCCCCCCTGGCCCTACTCCCTGGCCTTTTCGTTGCCTTTCCTTCTCCTCCTCTTTGTGCTATCCTCGCTCCAGGAACTGAAAGGATCATGAACTACCTTGTTCTGGACACCACCACCGAGAACGGCTCCCTCGGACTCTACCAAGAGGGCGTCAAGACTCTCTTCTCCGCTCACTTCAGGATGATCCGGAGCTACTCCGAGCTTGTCACGCCCCTTCTCTCCCAGATGGAGCTCTTCGGGGAGAGCTCTCTGCAGAACCTCACCTACATAGGAATCGTCATCGGTCCAGGCTCCTTCACGGGAACCCGGGTGGGAATGGCCGTGGCCAAGGGCCTCGCCCTGGGGTTGAAGATTCCTCTGGTCCCGGTGACCCTCTTCGACGCCCTGAGACGAAAAGCCTCCTTTCACAAGGGAACGGTGATTCCCTTCGTCGACGCCAAGAAGAGGCAGGTCTTCTCCGAGATCTCCCTACCCGGCGAAGGAAGGCTTCTTCCTGGCTCCTACCCCCCTGGGAAGGTTATCGAGAGGGCTCCCCAGGGTTCGCTCTTCATCGGCAACGGTGTCCCCCTCTACAGGGAGCTCATCGATTCTTCCAGGTACAGCCTCTACGGGGAGGAGCTCTTCCTCTCCCGGGAGGTGGCCGCCCTGAGCGAAGAGGTCTTCCGAAG
>JAMOAD010000004.1 GCA_023621955.1 Acidobacteriota bacterium | reverse complement strand
CTTGTCCTCGAGGGATTGGAGAACCTTGCTGGCCCCCTCCCGGTAGTCCCTGGGAGAGAAGAGAAGGCCGTTCCTTCCTTCACGAAGGAGTTCCTTCGTTCCGTTGACGCTTGAGGCGACGGGAATGGTGTTGCACGCCATGGCCTGAACAAGAACCTGGGGAAGCCCCTCCCAGAGAGAGGGGAGGAGAAGTGTGTCGCAGAGGGGAAGGAACTCTTCCGCCCTCTCCTGCCAACCCAGGAGGCGGACCCACTCTCTCAGACCGAGCTCTTCGATGAGCCTCTCCATCTCCCTGCGAAGAACACCGTCGCCTCCAACGAGGAAGAGCGCTTGAGGGAGCCTCTGGTGAACCAAATTGGCGATCTCAATGAAACCCAGGGGATCCTTCTGGGGTTTAAAGGGGAAGAGCCCCCCGATGACGGGGGTGGAGAGGGAAATGCCCATCTTCTCCCTCAGCTCCTTTCTTCTTGAGGCGGCTTGGCGGAACCTCTCGACGCCGACGATGCTGCGAACGATCGCCCAAGAGCTTCTCTTGAGAAGCCCTAAACGCTCCGCCTCCTTCCGGTCTTCGTCGGTCACGAAGAGAAAGAGGTCGGTGATTGGGGCGGTCAGCCTTTCGAGAGTCTTGTAGACGGTGTTGGAGAACCTCCCGTGGAAGGGGCTGAAGGCGAAACCGTGGACTGTGTGAACCAGCTTGACCTCTCTTGCGGAGAGCTTGGCGGCCCACCGCCCTAAGATTCCCGCCTTGGAGCTGTGGGTATGGACGATCTCGGGGTTCAGGCTTCTAACCATGTTCCGGATTTGAAACAGTGCCTTGAGGTCGTCCAGGGGAGAGAGGGGGCGGACCAGGGAGGGAACGGTGAGAAACCTCTCCCGAAGAGTCTTTTGGGCGTCTCCGTTGAGTATCCCCCGGGGGTTGCTCAGAAGGTAGGGGTCGAAACGGTCGTGATCGAGGTTCTCTACTGTGAAGAGTGTGAAGAGTTGGGCCCCTCCCCGTTCCATCTCGGTGATGATGTGCAGGACCCTCGTTCTTTCCATACTCCCTCCTTCGGCAGGGCCGGTCATCAAACCTTGAGGATCTCCGCCTGGAGAAGACTTCTCTTGGCTTCGTTGTAGCAGTCGGCCATGGAGAGGTATTGCCAGGAGCCCATCCTTCCGGCGGGGTAGATCGAATCCTCCTTCAGGGAGTCGAAGAGGCCCTCAAGCTTTCCCGAAAGGGTCAGGGAGGGAGTGGGGTAGGCTTCGGGGAGGTTGAGGCGGAGAATGGTCTCTACCTCGCCCTGGGCGCCTAAGAGGGAGAGAAGGGAGCGGGCGTGGCGGAGCAGGACCTCCGTCGCCGGCGGCGGTTCCTCTCGAAAGGAGATCTCGAAGTAGAGGCCGTGGCGATCCTCGTCCCCTCCGGGGTAGCGGCCTACACGGAAGAAGGGGATCGAAGGGTGGGGGATGTAGATCCAGCTGAAGGGCCGTTGGAGAGTGCCTCGAAAGCCGATGTTCAGGATGGAGACCCCCAGAGGGCTCGGTGCCGGAAAGGGGTGGTCGGAGAGGGAGAGCAGGGCGTTGAGGGGAATCGTGGAGATCAGCTTCTGGTAGGGGAACTCCCGACCCTTGGTTATCACCAACTTCTTGGCCCGGTCGATCTTTTCTGCGGGGGTTCCGTAAAGAACCCTCACCCCGGAGGCCATGTTCGCCGCCATTTTGCCGATGCCACCGATTTTGGGGTATCCGAAGGTGGCGTTGTAGCCAGCCTTCTCCGCCGGAGTTGGAACGACTGTCGGGGGAGGGGGAATCCACCGCCTGGCCCCTCCGGCTTGTAGGGTCTCCAAGGGGCACTTCCAGAGCTTAGTGTTGTAGGGCTTGAAGAACAGCTCCCAGAGGAAGGGGCCGAAGGTCGCCTGCAGGTGCTTTGCCAGGTTGGGGCTCCTCTCCGGTTCCGGCGGATGGGGGGGGAGGGAGGGGGTCTGCAGGGGAAAGCGTTGAAAGAAGGAGTGCTGAATGGGGTAGGCGAGGAGCTCCTCTCCGATCAAGACGAAGCTCTCCCGTTGGTGGTTCTCCAGGACCGGGAGAAAGGGGGAGAAGAAGCGCTCCGCCTCAGAGTCTTGAAAGTGGAGGTAGTGGCCTCCGAAATCGAAAGTGTAACGGTCCCTTTGAAAACTTTGGGCCATGCCCCCCGGTCGCGCCTCTCTCTCCAAGATCGTCCCTCCTCTGGCCAGTTGAGCGACGGAGAGCCCTGTCAAGCCTGCCCCGAGAATCAGCAGTTTATCTGAGGCGGCGTTCATCTTGACGGCTGGTCAGGGGTTTGTGGGGGAGTCTCCTGAGGGGAGGAGGGCTTGCTCTCCTCTTTCTTGTCCTGAACCGGAGCGGCCGGGGTCTCTCCCTTCACCTGTCGGAAGAGGAGGGTCACCTCTTGGGAAGACCTCTCTTGCCCGTCGTCGGCAACGACAGAGAAGACCACCCTCTCCGCCGGCTCCTTATGGAAGGCGAAGAGGATGGTTCCGGTCTGGGAATCTATGGAGAGCCCCTCCGGGAGGTTCTCCCCTTGCAGGGCGAAGGTGATCTTATCGCCGTCGTCATCGAAGGCCTCCACGGGAATCGTGTAATCCCCGAAGCCTTGAATCTTGGGAACTTCGAGACGGGTGAACCGAGGCGGGGAATCGAGAACCTGGATGGCTTCGCTCCGCCTCCGGGCGATCTCTTTCCCCTCCTTGAGAACCACCACGTCGGCGTAGAGGAGATCGCCCTTCTTGAAAAACTTATGGG
>JAMOAD010000209.1 GCA_023621955.1 Acidobacteriota bacterium | reverse complement strand
CTCGTCTCCGAAGAGCTCCTTGGCGAGAACCTTGGCGGTCTCGGTCTTTCCCACTCCCGTGGGCCCGAGGAAGAGGAAGATGCCGTCTGGGCGGAGAGGGTTGAGCTTCAGCCCTGCCTTCAGGGGGAGAAGTTTCTTGACCAGTTTGCCGAGACTGTCGTCCTGGCCCACGATTCGGGAGCGAAGCCGGGCCTCCAGGTTCTTGAGCCTCTCTTGGAGAGAGAGGGAGATGGAGGAGAGTTCGACTCCCCTGGTGTCGGCCAGAGTCTGGAGAAAGTCGATTCCGTGAACCTCCGGCAGGTCCATCTTCCGGCGGAAGGAGGCGGTCTCGGAAAAACTGCTTGACCAGTTCCAGGTGGGGTACGATCTCCTCCATGGAGATTACCGTGTGGTGATGGTTTGAGAGGTTCTCCGCCTTGGAGTGGAGGATCTCGGCGACGATGGGAAGGGAAAGCTCGGCCAGGTCGACCCGTTGGAAGAGATGGGAGAAGAGGGGAATCTTATCGAGAGTCTTCAGACACTCCTCGTAGGAGGTTGTGGCCAGGACCCGGAGCTTTCCCCTCTCCAGGAAAGGCTTGAGAAGGGAAGAAAAATCGGGGATCCCGCTCCTGCCGTCGCCTCCGACCAAGGAGTGGATATCTTCAACCACCAGCAGGGCACCCTTCTCCTCGAGTCGGGAGAAGATTCCGATGAGTTTCTCCTCCAGCTGGCCCCTGAACTTGGCCCCCGAGAAGAGGAGGGCCGTGTTGAGCTCGAAGACGGGAAGGGAGAGGAGGCTCTCGGGAACCTGGTTCTCCAGAATCTTCTGGACGAAGCGGTTGATCACCGAACTCTTCCCCACCCCAGGATCTCCGACCAGGAGGGTGTTGCAGCGGGAGAGGCAGAGGGAGATCTCCACGATCTGCTCCGCCTCCTTCTCTCGCCCGAGAATCGGTTCAAAGAGACCCTTCACCCGCTCCCTCAAGTCCGTCAGATCCTTCTCGCCGCTCCCCTTGGGCTCTTCGGCCTTCCTTATCGGGGCCTGACCGGAGGCGTTCTCTTGAAGGGTCTCGTACTTCTTGAGGATCTCCGAAGAGAGAAGGATCTTCTTGATCTTCTCCCCAAGCTGGAGCACCCGGGAGGGGTTGTTGGTCTGGAAGAAGATATCGATCAGGAGAAGGTAAGGGAAGTAGAGTTCCGGAGCGACCCGAAGGAGGCTCTCCAGGAGAAGGACCGATTGGGAGTACCTCTCCAGGTGAAAGTAGGAGAGTCCGGTGAAGTAGTCCAGGAGGTAGAGGAAGGGCTCCGAGGATTTCTCGTCCCTCTTGAAGGCGTTGATGTTCTTCAGAAGAAGGTTGTAGTTCTTGTTCTGGAAGGCCTCTCTGATCGAGGAGAGGTGTTCCATGCACCTTTTCTGATCCGGTGAGAGGAAGGGAAGGATCGCGGAGAGAGAGGGCTGGAAGACGAGAAAGGAGCGGAAGAGGGGGAAGAAGGCGTCCGCGGGGACTGCCTCGGCGAGATCGACGGTCTCCCCCGCCTCGTCGGAGAAGGAGGTCAGGGAGGTCCGACCCTCCCAGAGGTAGTAACGCCCCTCTCGAAGGACGACGAAGGGGTGGAGGGGGAAGGCCCTGCCCGGCGACCCCAGCAGGAGACGAGGCCCGGGGCCTCTTTTTTGAAGCTCTTCTTCGCCGGGGTTTTCGTCGATCCTGAGGCCCAGGTTGCCGTAGAGAAAGGAGGCGTAGATCTCGAAAGCGTTCCGAAAGTCCGAGGAGACCGTCTTGAGGTGGTCTTCCGGAAGGGAGAGGTAGAGGGGTTTGACAAAAGAACGGACCCGCGAGAAGAAGTTGAAGTAGAGACGCCGCTCCTCAATGGTCTTGAAGAGGGTCGCCGGGTAGTGCTGGATCAAATAGGAGTGGACCTCCAGGGCGTTCTCATCCTCCAGAAGGGCGAGGTCGGAATCGAGAAACCTGGAGACCTGGATGTAGGAGATGCTCTTGTCTACGAGTTCCCTGAGAAGGGCGAAGTTGAGGAAACGGATGTGGTTGAGGAAGAGGGCGTGGGTCTCTCCGTAGGAGAGGGGAAGAAGAGAGCCTCCCCTCTCCTGACGGAGAAAGGAGAGGCTCTTCTTGTGGACAACGAAAGGCAAAGGAGATGCCATTAGTCCTCGATCTGGTGGATCACCAGGCCCGATCTGAGCTTCGGCTCAAACCAGGTGGATTTGGGGGGCATGATCTGCCCCGCGTCGGCGACCCTCAACAGCTCGTCCATGGTGGTGGGGCGAAACGAGAAGGCCAAGGCGAACTCGCCTTTGTCGACGAGGGACTGGAGGTAGTCGACTCCGCGAATCCCTCCGACGAAGTCGATCCGCTTGTCTTTCCGGATGTTCTCGATTCCCAGGATCGGAGCGATGAGGTTCTTCTGAAGAATCTGCGCGTCCAGGCTCTCTACGGCATCGGAGGCATCGAAGATTCCGGCCTTCGGCTGCAGGGAGTACCATTGGCCGGGGAGGTAGATGCAAAGCTCGTGGACGGAGACGGGACTCTTTCTCTCAACAGGGGTGACAGTATATTTCTCTTGGACCCGCTTAAGAAAGTCTTCCCGGGAGAGGCCGTTCAAGTCTTTGACGACTCTGTTGTAGGCCATGATCTGGAGCTGATCGTGGGGGAAGATCACCGAGAGAAAATAGTTGTACTCCTCTTTCCCTGTGTGGTGGGGGTTGGCGGCGGCTCTCTCCTTCTTTACCCTCGTGGCGGCGGCGGAACGGTGGTGGCCGTCGGCGACGTAGAGGAAGGGGACGGAGGCGAAGAGAGAGACGACCTTCTCCTGAACCGCCTTGTCCTTGATGACCCAAAAGGTGTGAACAACGCCGTCTGGGGTGGTGAGGTCGTACTCGGGAGCCTTCTTGCTCTCCGAGACGAGGATGGAATCCAGGTCCTCCCTGCTACGGTAGGCGAGGAAGACCGGTCCGGTCTGGGCGTTGAGGGTGACGATGTGGCGGGTCCGGTCGATCTCCTTGTCTTCCCTGGTGAGCTCGTGCTTCTTGATGATGTTCTTCTCGTAATCTTCCACAGAGGCGCCTGCGACGAAACCTGTTTGGACGTGGTCGCCCATCTTCTGCCGGTAAACGTAGATGTGCTCCTCTTTGTCGGGAACGAGGACCCCTTCGTTTATGAAGCGGCGGAAGTTTTCGGTCGCCTTGGCGTAGACGCGGTCATCGTAGAGGTCGATACTCGGGTCCAGGTCGATCTCGGGCTTGGAGACGTGAAGGAAAGAGACCGGGTTGGCTTTGGCCATCTCCCGGGCCTCTTCGGAGCTGAGAACATCGTAGGGCGGGGCCGCGAGCCGAACGGCGACCTCCTTGTTGGGTCTGAGTCCTTTGAAGGGTTTAATGAGAGCCATTGTTGCCTCCAGTTATAAGGTATGATGATTCCATTCTATCAGCCTTCGTCTCTCAGAGGAAGAGGTTGAGGGAAGAGCCCTCCGTCTTGGAGAGGTAGGATGCGACCCCTCCCACCTCGACCCCATCGATCAGCTCCTCTCGCCTCAGGCCCATGAGGTCCATGGACATCTGGCAAGCCACCATCTCGACCCCTTGGGTCTTCGCCTCTTCGATCATCCTCTCCAGGGAGGCGATGTTCTTACGGGCCATCCGGGATTTGATCATCCTGGAGCCGATTCCGAGGAGGTTCATCCGGGAGAGGGAGAGCCGAGAGCTCCCTCTGGGCATCATCCAACCGAAGAGCCTCTCTTGAATCTCCTTTCTTGAAGCCTGAGTCTCTCTCTTCCTGAGGATGTTCAGCCCCCAGAAGGTGAAGAAGAGTGTGACCTGTTTGCCCAGGGCGGCGGCGCCGTTGGCGATGACAAAGGTGGCCAGGGCCTTGTCCAGGTCGTCGCTGAAGACGACGAGGGTCGTGCCCTTCTTCGTCCGATCCTGGAGGGGTGCGGAGTCAGGGGCCCCCTCCCCCTTCTCGATCTCCGCCTCCACGACTCCCCTCTCTTCCTTGACCGAGAGGACACGGTGCCCTGTCATCTGGCTCCAGGCGCGAAGGTCGCGGGAGAATCCGGGGTCCGTCGCCTGAACCGTGAGAACGTCCAGGGGGGAGAGCTTCCCGATCTCCTCCTTGAGCCTCAGAATCGGGCCTGGACACTGAAGTCCGCAGGCGTCGACGGTGACCCGCCGGGAGGGGGAGACATTGTTCCGGGGGGCCGGAGAGTCTGGTTCCTCCTGGGCGTTCGAAGGAGCGGGCGGCTCCACCCGGTTCTCCTGCTCCCCCTTGGCGAGGGAGTAGGTCTTATAGCCTCCCGAAAGGTTATAAACCTCCTTGAAGCCGCTCTGGATGAGAATCCGAGAGGCGATGTACCCTCTCAGGCCGACGGCACAGAAGACCAGGATTCCTCTTCCGGTGGGAAGTTCGCCGATCCTCTTCCTGAGATCGTCTACGGGGATGTTGAGCGCCCCCGGGATGGTTCCCAGGGAGAACTCCTCGGGAGTCCTGACGTCCAACAGGAGGAGCCTGCCGGAGTCCCCGGGAGTGACCTCGTTCCAACCGATATTTTTGAGCCTTCCCATGGTGAGGTTCTCGGCGGCGAAGCCAGCGATGTTCACCGGGTCTTTGGCAGAGGAGAAGGGAGGGGCGTAGGAGTGTTCGATCTCTCCCAGATCCGAAACCGTTCCGCCCCTGCGGAGAGTGGCGGCCAACAGGTCGATCCTCTTGTCCACCCCATCGTAACCGACGACCTGAGCGCCCAGCAGGCGACCGCCTTCCGGAGAGAAGAGGAGCTTGATGGAGAGGGGAATCGCCCCGGGGTAATACCCGGCGTGGTGGCCGACGTGGACGATGGAGGAGAGGAAGGGGATCTTCTCCCGCTTAAGGCTCCTCTCCGAGTGTCCTGTGGCGGCGACGGTCATGTCGAAGACCTTGGCGATGGCCGTTCCGACGGTCCCCTGGTAGACGCGGTGGTTCCCCAGGACCATGTTGTCCGCGGCGATTCGGGCCTGCCTGTTGGCCGGTCCGGCCAGGAAGAAGAGGCTCGGCCTCTTGGTGACAAGGTCGACCGTCTCGACGGCGTCACCGACGGCGTAGATGGAAGGGTCGTCGGTCTGGAGAGAGTGGTCGATCCGGATTCCCCCCCTCTCGCCGAGGGAGAGTCCCGCTTCCGAGGCGAGCCTCGTCTCCGGTTTGACTCCGATCGAGAGGATCACCAGATCGGCGGGGAGGGCGAGACCGCTCTCCAGAAGGGCCACAGGCTTTCCTCCCTCATCCCGGAAGGAGGCGACCCTCTCCTTGAGGAAGAGCCCTACCCCCTTGCTCTTCAGGTGCTGATGAACAAAGGCGGCCATCTCGTAGTCCAGGGGGGCCATGACCTGGTCCATCATCTCCACGATGGTCACCGAGATTCCCCGGTTATGGAGGTTCTCGGCCATCTCCAGGCCGATGAAGCCGGCTCCGATGATGAGGGCGCGACGGGGACGGTTCTCTTCGATGGTCCTGGCGATTCGATCGGTATCCGGGACGTTCCGGAGGGTAAAGATCAGAGGGTGGTCGATTCCCGGCAAGGGCGGACGGACCGGTTCGGCACCCGGAGAGAGGAGAAGCTTGGTGTACTCCTCCCGATAGGTTCTGCCCGTGGAGAGCTCCCTGACCTGCACGCGTTTTTTTTCGCGGTCGATGGAGACCACCTCGGAGCGGGTCCGCACATCCACACGGAAGCGGCGGCCGAAGCTCTCAGGGGTTTGAAGGAAGAGCTTCTCCCGCTCCTTGATGGTGCCTCCCAGGTAGTAGGGAAGGCCACAGTTGGCATAGGAGATAGACTCCCCCCTTTCGAAGAGAAGGATCTCCCCCTCTTCGTCCATCCTTCTCAAACGGGCGGCCGCCGAGGCGCCTCCCGCGACTCCGCCTACGATCAAGTATCTGTTCATCTCAGCCTCCTGGTCAACCGTTCACTATGTCGTTCCGAGGAAAAGGATCCTTCCACTCCCGGGAGAGTGTCTCCAGGCTCTTCCTCTTCCTCTCCCCCTCTTCGGAGAGGGAAAAACTGGCCCTGCGCCGGTCGGCTCCCCTCTCTTCCCGTAGAATCAGCCCTTTGGATTCCAGAGACCTCAGGATTCTCGAGACCCTGGAGAGGGAGATGCCGCACTCCCGGGAGAGCTCGCCGGGGGAACGGGAGTGGAGAAGGGAACAGAGGAAGAGGGCCTCGTTTAGGGTGAGCCCTGAGTGGATACGGATCTTCTCTTCTGCCTGGTGGACGAAGAGGAAGATCTCCTTGAGCCTTGCGAAACAACCGGTATTTTTGTTATCAGCAATATTTGCCATTAGCAAAAGTATATACCCTCCCCTCTGGGAGGTCAAGGGGGGGGAGGAGATTCCTCTCCCCCGAAAGGAGACTGGACGGGGCGACCGGAGTGAGAGGGTCCCCGTTTCGGGAACGCCCCTCCTCTTTCCGACCTTTCCGGAGCCGGAAAGGTCGGCCTTCAGCCCCAGGAGGACCCTTCGGTTGACCCTAGAATCCTTTTCCTGTAGAATGATTCCTCTGCGTCGAAAAGGAGGAACAGTGAAGAGAGACGAGATCTTCCACCATGTGGAGAGCCTTCGAGAGGAGATGGTTGAGCTTCAAAAGGAGCTGACCCGTCGTCCCGCCCTGGGGCCCGAAAGCGGCGGCCAAGGGGAGAAAGAGAAGGCCGACTTTCTGAAGGCCTGGATCGTTCAGAATCTGAAAAAGGCGGAGGTCCAGGAGTTCAACGCCCCGGATCCCAGGGTGCCCTGCGGCTACAGGCCGAACCTCATCGTTTTCTATCCGGGCAAAGACTCCAAGCGAACCCTCTGGGTCATGAGCCACATGGACGTGGTCCCCTCCGGGGACTTGGAACAGTGGAAGCACAACCCCTTTGAGGCATGGGTGGAAGACGGCAAGATCTTCGGACGTGGAGTGGAAGACAACCAACAGGAGATGGTCGCCTCCCTGGCCGCCCTCCAGACTCTGGAGAGGCTCGATCTGACTCCTCCCGACCGGATTGGAATCGTCCTTGTCTCCGACGAGGAGACTGGTTCGGAACACGGGATACGTCACATCCTCAAGGTGGCCCCAAAGCTTTTCAAGCCCCAAGACCTGATCGTTGTCCCCGATGCGGGGAGTCAGGAGGGAATCTACATAGAGGTTGCGGAAAAATCCATCCTTTGGATCCGGTTTACGGTCCACGGGAAGCAGACCCACGCCTCGACACCCGATCTGGGCGTGAACGCCAGGAAAGCTTCCGCCTACCTCACCGTCAGGCTCTGCGAGACGCTGGCCAAGAGGTTCCCCGCCTCAAACCCCCTCTTCGACCCTCCCCTATCGACCTTCGAACCGACAAAGGTTCAGGCCAATGTCCCCAACATCAACACCATTCCCGGAGAAGAGGTCTTCTACTTCGATTGTAGGGTTCTTCCCGAGTATCCTCTGAAAGAGGTCACCGCGGTGATCGACGAGGTCGTTCGTTCCGTGGAGAGAGACTTCACCGTCTCCGTGGAGATGGACTACCCTCAGAGGGAGGAGGCCGCGCCCCCGACTCCCGAAGACGCCCCCGTGATCAAGAGGCTCTCCCGAGCGGTCAGGAGCGTCCTGAAAGAGAAGACGAAGACGATCGGAATCGGCGGGGGTACCGTGGCGGCCGTCTTCCGCAAGGCCGGCCTGAACGCGGCGGTATGGGCGAAGCAGGACGAGTTGGCCCACGAACCCAACGAATATTCTGTGATCGACAACATGGTGGACGACGCCAAGGTCTATGTGGACTTCTTCCTCCATGAGGAGAGGGAGTGAAGGTCGTCCTAGGCATGGTGACCGTTCCTTCAAGAGAGGTCGGGGAGAGGCTCTCCTCTCTCCTTGTCGAGAGAGGCCTGGCCGCCTGTGTCTCCCTTCTCCCCTCCCTGGTCTCCACCTACCGGTGGAGAGGGAAAGTGGAACGGGAGGAGGAGCTTCTTCTCCTCATCAAGACCAGGGGAGAGAGGGTCGAAGAGCTACGGCTCGCCTTGAAGGAGAACCACCCCTACGAAGTCCCGGAGATGCTCTTTTTTGACGCCCACAGCGTCTTCCCCCCCTATCTGGAGTGGGTCGCCGCTAACACCGGAGGAAATAATGAATAAGAAAGCCCTCTTTCTGCTCCTGTTTCTCTCGCTTCCCCTCTCTCTCTCCGCCCTCCACCTGAACCTGAAGGTCGGGATGGGCGGGCACAGGTACAGCCTCTACGATGTCAACTACTACAAGAGGAACCTCACCAAATGGGACCCACTCTACGGAGCCACGGTGGAGCTGAACTTCTCCCGGGCCTTCGCCCTGGAGACGGGGGCGTACCTCAAGAAGTACAGGGGGGACGTGGAGTTAAGGTTTACGGATTCCACCACCGGATACATCTATAAATACAAATCCAAGTTCGATACCAAGTACGTCTCCGTTCCGATCCTCTTCAAAACCTACTTTCTGAGCGAAGAGATCTCCCCCTTCCTGCTCTTCGGAGTGAACCTGGACTTCTACAAGTCCCACAAGTACGGGGAAGAGAACAAGAACAAGATCGTCATCGGACCCTTCGACGGAGAGTTCAAGAAACAGGCGACCTTCATGGTCATCGGGATCGGAAGCCTTCTCTTTCCCGACACGGCCAACATTCAGGCGGAGATTCACTACACCAGAAGCCTCAACAAGCTCTACGAGCTGGGGAAGAACAACGGGAACATCAAGACCGGAGGCTTTGAGTTCATCTTTTCCAAGAGATTTTAACGGGAGGGCCCTTCCTTCCCTCCCTCTAAGGAGGAGTCCATGGGAGAAGCTTTCGCATCTGTTTTCAAGATCTTTACGGAGCCGGGGAAGGTCATGGCGCAGGCGGCCTCGGAGAAGAGGTTCTGGATCCCTCTGACCATGATCGTCCTCTTGACGACTCTTTTCGCCCCCTTTACGGCGCCTATTCTCCACAAGGACCAGATCTCCATGATGGAGAAGAGTCCTGAGATGATATCCAAGATCCCCGCCGAAAAGTGGGAGGAGATGAAGGCCTACAACGCCAAGAAAGCGATTCCCATGAACATCCTGCGCGGCCTCTTCATCATCCCCATCGCCCTTCTCTTCGTCGCCGGGTTGACGAACTTCGCCGCCACCCTCTCGGGGGTGGAGATCAACTTCTCCCAGGCCTTTTCGATGACGGTCTTTTCGAGCCTGGTGGACTTCTTCTGGGGGGGGTTGGTACTTAACCTACTGGCCCTCTGGAAGGGGAGCTTCTTCTTGGTGGCGACCAACTTCACCCTCTTCGCTCCGAACCTGGAGATTACCTCCAAACTTTTCCGGGCCCTCTCGGCCTTCGATTTCTTCAACATCGCCAGCTACGTCCTCCTGGGGATGGGGCTGGCCTCTCTTCCCAAGGGATCGCCCAAGAAGGCCTTCTTCTCGGTTCTTCCTGTCTATCTGGTCCGAGTTGCTGCCATTGTCGTTCCCGCCATGATCTTCACGATGAAGTAAAGAAAGAGCGTCCTGTCTTCTCCCTGGGGAGGGGGAAGGCAAAGGGGGTTGCGGTTGAAAAGGGCAAAGGAGTCCTCTCCTGGAGCCGTAAAAAGAAAGGGCCTCCTGGTTTGGGCGCTCTTCCTCTGCCTCTGCCTGGGAGCGGTGGATGCGCTCTGGGTCCGTGCCTTTTTGATGGGTCTGGAGGAAGAAGGGAGAGGGTATGTGCGAACCTTCTCTGCCCTCTTCGAAGGGGAGTCCCAAGCGCCTCTGAACTACACGCCCCTCTTCCCCACCCGGAAGGGGCCACGTCTCCCCGGGCGTTCCCAGGAGGAGCTCCTCCGTTGCGCTTCCGGTTTCTGGAAAGGGGGGACCCTCTTCCTCTGCCCCTCCTCAGAGGGGGGAGAGAAACAACTCTGGTGGAGGTCGGAAGGGGGAACCTTCAGACCTCTCTCCTCCCTCTGGGCCTTCCTCGGGAGGGAGGGGGTCCGTCTGATCTCCTCCTCCGTCCAAGAGAAGAGAACCGGATTCGCCCTCAACCCCCTCAGGGTTTCCCTCTCGCTGAGGATGGAGGGGACCCCCTGGTCCCTCCTTCTGGAAAGGAGGATCCTTCCCTTCCTCTGGCCTCTACTTCTGCTCGACCTTCTCCTCTCCGCTCTCCTTCTGGCCTTTGTCTCCCTTCAGCGAAGGGAGGGGGTTAAGAATACGGAGAAGGATCTGGTTCAGCGGCTGGTCAAGTTGAAAGAGGCTCTTCTGGCAGGAGAGGAGAGGGATCTCGGGGGGGGGCAGCAGGGGCGGGGCCTTCGTTTTCAGGAGCTGGAGAAGTGGATCAAGGAGGTGGGGACCTTCTTCGGTGAGCTTCAGCGAAGCCATCGGGAGAAGAGTCGCACCGCGTACCTCTCCAGAGCCTTCTCCGATTCCTCCTCCACCTTTCAGATCGTTTTGAACAACGAACTCAAGGTGGAGACCTTCAACAAGAGCGCAACCCTCTTGTTGGGCTTCTCCCTCAAGAAGGGGGTCCCCTGGACCGCCATTTCCCTCTTGGCCCCTTTGAGAGAGGCTCTGGAGGGAGCCTTGGAAGAAAACAGACGCTTCTTCTTCCCCAAGATGGTCCTTCCCGGGGTCGAGGAGAACGGCGGCCTCTTCAGGGTCCACGTGATCCCTCTCAACGACGAGACAGGGAGAACCCTTCTCCTCATGGGGGAGGAGATCACCGCGGAAGCAGAACTGGAGAGACGTTGGGAGGGTGTTTTCTCAGGGCCCAGGAGCCGCTACCTGATCCTGTCCAAGAGTGGGGAGATTCTCGAGGTTGGGGCGAAGGTTCCAGAGCTTCTTGGCAAAGCCCTCTCCGAGCTCAAGGGGTCGAACCTCTCCCTCTTCATCGGCGACAGGGGAGAGGAGCTCCTGCGCGAGGTTGCCTCGCGAAGGTTCTTCTCCCTCTGCCAGAACGGGTACGAGTGGTTCTTCTCTCTTCTTGAGCGGGAGGGGCTGAACCCCCTGATTCTGGCGGAGGTCTGTTCTCTGGAACAGGAGAAGAAGAAGAGAGTCCTGGAGGAGAGGACCCACCGTTTGGAGAAGATCGGAGGTGCCTTGGTGGAGCTTCTCTCCACTTCAGAACAGGAGGGACCGCGCCGTTTCCTGAGGTTTCTCCGAAGCGCGCTCGATCCCGAAGAGTGGGATTCGGCTTCCCTTTGGGAGATTCAGGGTGGGAGGATCACCCTCTCCGGGAGGGATGACTACAGGCCCAAGAACATCATCCGGGAGAAGGAGATGCCCAAGGAGAAGCCTCTCGAGCCGGTGGACGTTCATCCCTGGCCGGAGCTCTTCTTCCAGGGTCGGCCCTACTTCCTGAACCTCAAGAACGCCTCCCCCAAGGAGAGGTCTTTCCTGGAGCGGTGGGGCCTGAAGAGTTGGTTCTGTGTCCCGCTCCTGAGGGGCGGAGAGGTCCTAGGGGCCTTCGAGCTGAGGAACTATACCGACCTTGGGCAAGAACCTCTCTCGGAGCAGGGCTCCTGGGAGAGAGTCGTCTCCCTCTTGGGGGCCGTCTTGGAGCTGGACCGGTTGAAGAGGGAGATTCGGGAGAGCCGTCAGAACTACCTCGGCCTCTTCGACAGAATCGAGGGAGGCGTCTACCTCGTGGACCCCGAGAAGATGCGCCTTCTCTACGTCAACCCCTTCTGGGGAATCGATCCGGCCCTCTTCGAGGGGAGCCCTTGCCATAAGCTTCTTTACGGAAGAGAGGAGATCTGCCCCTTCTGCCTGCTTCCCTCCGGGAAAGGAAGGGAGGGAGCGGTCTCTCTGGAGTATGAAGACCAGGAGAAGGAGCGCTTTTTTCAGGTGAGCCAGAAGATCGTCGAGCTTCCCGGAGCGGGGGACGCCCTTCTCTCGCTCTCCATGGACATCACCGAACAGAAGCTCTACCAGAAGAAGGTCAAGCTCTCCCAGAAGATGGAGGTCGTCGGACAGCTGGCCGGTGGCTTCGCCCACGATTTCAACAACATCTTGGCCGGAATGTCCGGCAACCTTCAGATGATCGAACTGGCCAAGGAGAGGGAAAAGGTGGACCTCTACGTCTCCAGGCTCAAGGGGATCACCGAGAAGGCGGCCTCCCTGGTCCATCAGATTCTCTCCTTCTCCCGGGAGCAGGGGATCGAGAAGAGAAGGGAGAACCTCTCCAAGATCCTGGACGAAACCGTGGAGATGGCCAGGCACTCCGTTCCCAGACGCATCCTTCTAGAGAAGGCCGTCAAGGAGGGGCTGGAGGTGGAGGGGGACAGTAACCAGCTGATGCAGAT
Source organism: Acidobacteriota bacterium (assembly GCA_023621955.1). Lineage (GTDB taxonomy): Bacteria > Acidobacteriota > Aminicenantia > JAMOAD01 > JAMOAD01 > JAMOAD01. The sequence goes on along the minus strand of JAMOAD010000209.1, from coordinate 1,445 downwards.
CTTTCTCAACCTCATCATCAACGCCCGGGACGCCCTGGAGTGCTCCTCCTCGGAAGTTCCGACCATCACGGTCACGCTGACCGCCAGGACGCTGGGGCCCCAAGAGCGGAAGAAGACCGGCCTCTCCAAGGGGAAGTACGCCCTCCTGGAGGTTGGGGACAACGGGTGTGGCATTGAAGAGTCGATTCGGGACAAGATCTTCGTCCCCTTCTTTACGACTAAGAAGAGGAGCGGAGACAAGGGGACGGGCCTCGGCCTCTCCATCGCCTACAGGGTCGTGAGGCTTCACGACGGGTGGATCGATTTCACCTCCCGCCAGGGACAGGGGACGGTCTTCTCTGTCTACCTTCCCTTGGCCGGAAAGGAGAGCCCCCGAGAAGAGCCGAAGCGGATACTCTCCCAAGACGGTCTTCGCGACTTGACCGGGGCCTTCCGGGGCACGGCCCTGATCGTCGACGACGAGGACTCCCTTCGAGAGGTTGAGAAAGAGCTTCTGGAGATGATGGGTTTCGAGGTGGCGGAGACCGACAACGGAAGGGACGGATGGGAGGTCCTCAAGAACAACACCATTGACTTGATGCTCCTCGACTGGGTCATGCCCGGGATGAACGGAGAGGAGATTCTTGACAAACTTCGGGAACATCCCGAGGTCAAGACGAAGGTCCTCGTTGTCACCGGTGTGTTGGGGGATGAGATCGAGGGGGTCGCCTACCAGAAGGGCGCCGCCGAAGTCATTCAGAAACCCTTCTCCCTCGACTTCCTTGCCTCCCGAATCCGCCATGTCTTGGGGGGTGAAGGCGCCGTCAGAGGACAGGGGTCCCAGTGATTCCCGGTCAAGAGCCTTCTCGGGCGAAGAGACTCCGGCGAAGCCTTTTTCTCGAGAGTTCGTAAGGGGGGGGTTACTCCCTGCTTCGGGAGTAGATCTCCAGGAGCTTTTGAAGAAGCTCCAAGGCCTTCATCGGCGTCGTACTGTTAACGTCGATTCCCTCAAGCAGTTCTGATGCCTCAGAGGGCCAGACCTCACGCACCTGGGGCGCGATCTCCCTGGCAGGGGGGGCGAAGAGGGTCGGCCCGTTTCGGCCCTCTTGACGTTTTTTCCTTTGGGAGAGCCAGTCTTCCTTCTCCATGGAGAGGAGGAGCTCCCGGGCCCTCTTGACGACGTCCGAAGGAAGCCCCGCCAACTTGGCCACGTCGACGCCGAAACTCTGATCCGAAGGCCCCTCAAGGATTCTGTAGAGGAAGGTGATTCCCGAGCTTCCCTTCTTCACGGAGATATGGTAGTTGACGATCCGGGAGAGATACTCGTCCAAGACCGTCAGCTGGTGGTAATGGGTCGCGAAGAGGGTCTTAGGCCTGAACTTTCCGTTGCTGTGAAGGTACTCGAGGAGAGACCAGGCGATGGCCATTCCGTCGTAGGTCGACGTCCCGCGGCCGATTTCGTCCAA
>JAMOAD010000007.1 GCA_023621955.1 Acidobacteriota bacterium | reverse complement strand
CTGGGCAAGTACGCGTTCTTCCTTTGCCAGAAGTTCAACTACCTCTACAACAACTTCTCTATCCTCAAGGAGAACGATCCCCTCAAGCGGAGGGTTCGTCTCTCGACCCTCCTGGCCCTCTACGACACCCTTGGCAGGGTGATGGACATTCTGGCCCTTCCGAAGCCTGAACGGATGTAAGAAACAAAGATGATTGACGTTCAGAACCTCTCCCGCTTTTACGGCGAGAAGGCCGCCGTCAAGGGCGTCTCCTTCTCCGTAGCCCCCGTCTCCTTCTCCGTAGCCCCCGGGGTGGTGTGGGGGTTTCTGGGCCCCAACGGGGCGGGGAAGACCACGACCATGCGCATGATCACCGGCTATATCGCCCCCAGCGAAGGGTCGGTGAGGGTGGCGGGGTTCGATGTGGTATCCCAATCCGAGAGCGTTAAGGAGAGAATCGGCTACCTTCCTGAGACACCTCCCCTCTACGATGAGATGACCGTTGGGGAGTACCTCGGCTTCGCCGCCAGCCTGAGGGGCGTCAAGGGGAAGAATCTGAAATCCAGGGTAGGGTATGCGATGGAACGGACCGGTTTAAAGGGTGTCGCCGGGTCCCTGATCCGGAACCTCTCCAAAGGCTACCGTCAGAGGGTGGGAATCGCCCAGGCCCTGGTCCACAACCCACCGGTCCTGATCCTCGATGAACCGACCGTCGGGCTCGACCCGGCGCAGATCGTCGAGATACGAGAGCTCATCCGTTCCCTCAAGGGGGAGCACACGGTGATCCTTTCGACCCACATCCTTTCGGAGGTGACCCAGGTGTGTGACGGGGCGGCCATCATCAACGAGGGGACCCTTTACGCCTCGGGGACCCTGGAGGAGATAGAGAAGTGTTTCAGCGGACCTCCGGGACTCTACATAGAGAGCGATCCCCTTCCCTCTCCGGCGGAGTTGATGAGGGTCGAAGGGATTTCCGGCGTCCGTCGTGAGGGAGCGGGGTTGCACGTCGCTTTTGGGGATGAGGAGGCGGGGATCAAGGCTCTGAACCTTTGGATGCGTAGAGAGGAGAGACTCCTGAAGGAGTGGCGGCCTATCCGCCTCACCCTGGAAGAGGTCTACCTGAGGGCCCTCTCCCGAGAGAGGGGCGTGAAGGAATGAGAGGCCTCTGGACGGTAACGAAGAGAGAGCTCAGGGGGTACCTGACTTCGCCGGTCGCCTATGTCTTGGTGGCCGTCTTCCTGATGGTCTCCGGCTACTTCTTCTACAACCTTCTCTGGTGGTTCCACACCCAGTCCATGGCCCAGTCCCAGAACCCCTACTACGTTCAGCAACTCAACATCAACCGCTTTGTTTATGAGCCCTTCCTCCAGAACGTCTCCGTGATCCTTCTCCTGATCTTCCCGCTTCTGACGATGCGACTCTGGGCGGAAGAGAAGAGAGGAAAGACCGACGAGCTCCTCCTGACCTCCCCAGTCTCCACGGCGTCCCTGGTGGGGGGGAAGTTTCTCGGGGCGATCTTCATCCTGCTGACGCTCATCCTCTTCCTGCAGGTTTTCACCCTCTTTGGCTTTCTCTACAGCCGACCCGAGCCTGTTCCCCTGCTTTTAGGATACGGGGGGCTCTTCTGCATGGGGCTGGCCTTCATCGCCATCGGGCTCTTCACCTCCACTCTGACGGAGAATCAGATGGTGGCGGCTTCACTGAGCTTCGGAATCCTTCTCCTCCTCTGGGTTCTCTCTTGGGGGGCCGAGGGAGCCTCACCCTTTCTCCGGGAACTTCTCACCTACCTCTCCTTCTTCGAGCACTACAAGGATATGCCCCGGGGGATCTTCAACATCATCGACCCAGTCTACTACCTGAGTGTCACCCTCTTCTTCCTCTGCCTGGGCCGACGGGTCATCGAATCCCGGCGGTGGAGGTGAGCGTATGGGCCTGGTGAAGCGTCAGATCTTCTCGCTCTTCACGGTGCTCCTCTTGGTTGGGCTCTGGTCCTGGAACACCTTTCCCGGGAGGTTTTGGGGGCCCTTTCTGACGGCTCTCTCCCTTCTCCTCTTCCTGGGGGGGCTCTTCCTCCATCGGGGGGAGTTGAGGGACCCTCTCAAGCGAAGGGCTCTCCTCTTCTCCGGGAACCTTCTCCTCGAAGTGGGCCTTCTCTTGGGGATTCTTGTAGCTGTGAACCTCCTGGCCCTCCGGTTCCAAAGGCGGGTCGATTTCACGGAAGGAAAGGTCTACTCCCTTGCCCCTCAGACCGTTCAGATTCTCAAGAGCCTGAAGGAGCCGATCTCTGTCTACGCCTTCTTCAGCGAGGCACTCATCGGAAACGGCGAGGAGACTCTCAGGCTCTACAGCCACTTTGGGAAGAGGAAGTTCACCTACACCCTCGTGGACCCCAACAGGAACCCCGGCTTGGCGCGCCGTTTCAACGTCACTGCCGACGGGACCGTCGTCATCCTCTATCGGGAGAGGCAGGAGAAGCTCATGGCCCTCTCCGAGGAGGAGTTGACCAACGGGATCATCAAACTGACCCGGGAGAGGTCCCAAACCCTCTGCTTTCTCAAGGGTCATGGGGAGGGGGAACTCGAAGAGAGAGAGAGGGAGGGACTGAGCACGCTGAAGGGGACTCTCGAGAAAATGGGGTATAACCTGAGAACCCTCTCTTTGGCCGAGGAGGGGGGAATTCCCGAAGAGTGCACCCTTCTGGTCGTCGCCGGCCCTAAGAAAGGGCTCTTCCCCGCCGAGGCGTCCCTGATCGGGGGATACCTGCGAGACGGCAAGAGCGCGCTCTTCCTCCTCGACCCGGGCGGGGATTCCCTCATCCCGGAGATGTTGAAGCCCTACGGCGTCTCCGTAGACAACGACGTCATCGTCGACCTGGTCTCTCGGACCCTGAGCGGCGACCCTCTCATGCCCATCGTGGAGGAGTACCAATACCACGAGATCACCAAGAACTTCAAACTCCCGGCCCTCTTCCCCTTGGCCCGTTCGGTTTCGGCGGTCACCCCTCTGCCTTCCAACGTCACGGTGGTGGAGCTGGCCAAGACATCGAAAAACGCGTGGGGGGAGACCGACTTGGCTCGGGAAGGCGCCTCCGGCCGGATTGCCTACACCGAGGGGAGGGACAGGGTCGGCCCTCTCTCCCTTGCCGTCGCCGTTGAATCCGTACTCCCTGGGACCCAGAGGACCGGGCGAACGGTCGTGGTCGGCGATTCGGATTTCGCGAAAAACGGTTATATCGGCGCCTCCGGAAACGAGAACCTCCTTCTCAACATCATCGCTTTCCTCTCCCAAGAAGAGAACCTCATCTCCTTGACCCCTCGGGCGGCCCGTACCTCCTCGGTGACCCTCACCCGGGGTCAGGGGAACTTCGTCTTCTTCCTAGGGGTGGTTTTGATTCCTCTGGTCCTCTTCCTGGTCGGCATGGGAGTCTGGCTGAGGCGTAGAAGGTTGTGAGCAGAGGAAAGGTTCTCTTCCTCGTCCTCCTGTTGCTCTTCCTCGTCGCGGTTCTCCGGTGGGCCGAAAAGCCTCGGAAGGATTTCCAGGAACGGCTCTCTCTCCTCTCCTTCGACCCCGGAGAGATCACCTCGTTGGAGCTCTCCCTTTCCGATGGAACTCTCCTGAAGTTGCAGAGGAGGGGGGCGGAATGGTTTATAGGGGGAAACCTCAAGGCGGACCGGCGGAGGGTCGAGGCCCTTCTATCGCTCTTCTCCACACTGGAGGCCGAGAGAACCGTCGATTCTGCTCCGTCGAGTTGGGCTTGTTATGGGCTCAACTCGCCCAGACGTCTCCACCTCAGGAGGGGTAAGGTTTCTCTCCCCACGGTTTTCCTGGGGGATAAGGCTCCCGCCGGTGAATCGGTCTACCTGAGGGTGGAGGGTCGCCCTGAGCTCTTCCTTGTCTCATCGGAGAAACGTTCCGCCCTGGGACTCTCTCTCTGGGATTGGCGGGATAAACGGATCGTTCCCTTCCGAACCGAGAGGGCGGAGAGTCTGGCCTGGGGCCAAGGGGGCTCGGCTCACGGAGGCGAGCTCAGGAGGGGGAAGGACGGACTTTGGTGGCTATTCCTCCCCGCACCCTTTCCGGCCGGAGAGTCCGGTGTGGAGAGCTTTCTCTCGGCTCTTTCCACTCTGGAGGCTCTTTCTGAAGTCGAAGCGGCCTCCTCCCAGAGGATCATGAAGGGGGCAAAGGCCGAGGGGAGTGGTTGGGTGAGGGTCTCTCTGGAGGGAGAGGAGCTCCCTCTGGAGGTGAAGCTCTTTAAGAGAGGGGGAGAGTCGTGGGCTTACTCCCCCCGGAGCGGTCTATTCGGTAAGATCGACCCCGCCCGGTGGGAAGAGCTCGTGCCGTCTCCCGATTCTCTCAGGGAGCTGAGGCCTTTTCTCTTCGACCTATCCAGAATCGGGAGAATCGACTATGGGGAAGGGGGACGGACCATACGCATCGAGAGGGAGGGGGACGGTCAATGGAAGACCACTTCCCGGGACTCTGCTCATTCGGGAGCATCCGTCTCGGAGGCGAGAGTCTCCGCACTCCTGGATTCCCTCTCCACCATGAGGGCCCGAGCGGGGTGGTCGGAAGGGGAGAAAAGGGGATCGGTTCCTCTGGAACCTTTAGGGAACCTGAACCTGAGCGAAAGGGAGACCGGCCTTGTCAGGCGGTATCAGATCCTTCGGCTCTCCCGGGAGGGGGTTGTGGTCAAGGACCTCTCGCGCTCCCTTTTCTTTCTTCTCGACCCTCGGGAGGGGAGGACGTTGGAGGGAGAGAGTCTCTTCGGGCTCGTCGAAGGGGAAACCCGGTAGGGAGGAGGGGGGTGATGAAAACTGTTGAATTCTCAAAGGATCTCTGTTATACTCGGTATTACCCTAAGTGTGTAGGAGGATACTACCTTGAGCATCAATGCTGAAACCAAGCAGAACGTGGTGAAAGAGTTCCATCTCCATGAGAAGGATACCGGATCAGCGGACGTACAGATCGCCATTTTAACCGAAAGGATAAAAAACCTCTCCGGGCACTTTCAGATTCACAAGAAAGACAACCACTCCAAGAGAGGCTTTATGGCCTTGATCAACAAGAGGAAGCGGCTTCTCAACTACCTTCGCCGAACGGATATCGCCCGCTATCAGGGGATCATTCAACGTCTCGGTCTTCGTAAGTAAATCGCCGCAACACTAAATAATTCGCGAGGTTTTCGATGGTAATTAAAAAGTCTATAGATGTGGGAGGGAGAACCCTCTCTGTTGAGATCGGCAAAGTGGCCAAGCAGGCCCACGGCGCTTGTTGGTTGCAGTATGGCGAAACGATCGTCTTAGCGACCGCCACACACAAGCCAAACCCTATCGAGGGCGCCGACTTCGTGCCTCTCCTGGTGGATTACCGGGAGAACACCTACGCCGCGGGCAAGTTCCCGGGCGGTTTTTTTAAGAGGGAAGGGAAACCCTCGGAGCGGGAGATCCTGACAAGCCGTCTGATCGACCGTCCTTTGCGTCCCCTCTTTCCCTCCAACTATCACTACGACACCCAGATCGTGGCTTCGGTTCTCTCCTTCGATTTAGAGAACGACCCCGATGTCCACGGAATCACGGCGGCCTCTATGGCCCTGAACTTCTCCGAGATTCCCATCGCCGCCATGGTGGCCGGCGTCAGAGTCGGCTACATCAACGAACAGTTGGTGATCAACCCGACTTACACCCAGATGAAGGAGAGCCGCCTCAACCTCATCGTCGCCGGTACAGAAGACGCCATCATGATGGTGGAGAGCCGCGCCGACGAACTTTCGGAAGAGATCATGCTCGACGCCCTTGAGTTCGCCCACAACGAGATCAAGAGAATCGTCGCCTTCGGCAAAGAGATTCAGGCTGAGATCGGCGTTCCCAAGATGGTCGTGGAAGAGGAGAACCCCATCACCCCCGAGGCCGCAGAAGAGGTCAAGGCCCAGTGCTCCGAGAAGCTCCTTAAGGCGATCTACACGGAAGGGAAGAAGGCTAAAGAGAAGGCTATCGATAAGGTGCTCGAAGACCTTCAGGCCACAATCCCCGAGGAAGAAGAAGAGAAGAGGATCGTCTATACCAAGGCCTTCCACGCCCTCAAAGAGAAACTCTTCAGAGACGAGACCCTCCTGAGCAGGAAACGCGCCGACGGTCGTAGCTTTACCCAGATCCGGCCCATCTCCATCGAAGTCGGGCTTCTTCCTTGGCCTCATGGCAGCGCCCTCTTCACCAGAGGGGAGACCCAGGCCCTAGTGACCTGCACCCTCGGTTCCTTCGACGATGTGCAGATCATCGACAACCTGGTGGACGACGACTGCAACAAACGTTTCATGCTCCACTACAACTTCCCGGCCTTCTCGGTCGGCGAGGTTGCCCCCAACCGGGGACCCGGACGCAGGGAGATCGGTCACGGTAACCTGGCCGAGCGTGCTCTCTCCGCGGCTATTCCCGAAGAGGAGAAGTTCCCCTATACGATCCGGATCGTCTCCGACATCCTGGAGAGCAACGGTTCCTCTTCCATGGCCTCCGTGTGCGGCGGTTGTCTCGCCCTCATGGACGCCGGTGTACCCATCAAGATGCCGGTGGCCGGAGTGGCTATGGGCTTGATTAAAGAGGACGAGAAGTACGCAATTCTCACGGATATAGCCGGTTTGGAAGACCACTATGGGGATATGGACTTCAAGGTGACCGGTTCTGAACACGGTATCACCGCCCTTCAGATGGATATCAAGGTTCAGGGAATCTCCAGACAGATCATGAGCGAAGCCCTCAGCCAAGCCAAGGAGGGACGTTTCTTCCTCCTCGGTAAGATGAAGGAGACCCTCTCGGCTCCTAGGGCTCAGCTTTCGCCTAGAGCGCCCAGAATCGCCCAGGTGACCATCCCCGTCGACAAGATCAAAGACGTTATCGGCCCCGGCGGTAAGGTGATCAAGTCCATCACCGCCGAGACGAAGTGCAAGATCAACGTCGAGGACAGCGGGAAGATCACCCTCTGCTCGCCCAATCAAGAGTCCGAAGCGGCCGCTCTGGAGATCATCCACCGTCTCACGGAAGAACCCGAGATGGGAAAGATCTACGAAGGGGATGTGAAGAGAATCGAGGACTACGGAATCTTCGTGGAGATCATTCCGAACGTTCATGGTTTGATCCATGTCTCCGAGATCGCCGAGAAACCCGTTCGGGACGTGCGCCGCTACTTCCAGCTCGGTGACCGCGTCAAGTCCAAAATCGTCGGAATCGACGATCAAGGAAAGGTGCGGCTCAGCAGGAGAGTGATCGACGCGGAGCTTCCCCCGGAGATTCCCAACTATGTTCCCGCCCCCCAAGGCGAGCGCTCCGGCAGAGACCGTGATCGCGACCGCGGCGGTCGTGGCGGATATAGGGACAGGGATCGCGACCGTCGTCGTTGAGAACCGTGAAGGCGGTAAAGGGACAGAGTGGAATCACCTATATCGAGATACTGATCGTTGTAGGTATTGTTTCCGTTCTGTCCCTTGTCGCCCTTCCATCGATCCGTCTGGCCCTTCAGCGTCAGGATGAGGTCGAGCTTCGTCGCGCCCTGAGGGAGATCCGCACGGCCCTGGACGAATACAAGAAAGGGGCGGACCAGAAAATCTTCGAGCCGGAGGAAGAGGATTCCTACGGTTACCCTCCGGATCTGGAAACCCTTGTCAAAGGGGTTGAAACCAAAGAGAAGAAGAAACTTCGCTTCCTCAGGCGTATCCCCGTCGATCCCCTCACCGGGAAAGCGGAATGGGGCATGCGCTCATACCAGGATAAACCGGACAGCAAACGCTGGGGCGGTGAGAATGTCTACGATGTCTACTCCCTCTCGGAAAGGAAGGCGATCGATGGAAGCCGTTACAGGGACTGGTGATTCCCGCAAGGGTTTTACCCTCATCGAGCTCATGGTGGTTCTCACCATCGTTGGAGTGTTGATGGGCATTGCCGTTCCCCAGTACAAGAACTCGGTTCTCAAGGCGAAGGAGACGGTCCTCAAGGAGAACCTCTTCGTCATGAGGAGGTGTATCCGGGAGTTTTACCAGGACAAGAGACGCTATCCCCATACGTTGGAGGAGCTTGTCCAGGAGAAGTACCTCAACGTCCTTCCTGTGGATCCCATCGCCAAGAGCTCTCAGAGCTGGCAGGCGGTTCAGGAGGAGCCTCCTGAAGAGGGCAACTACAACGCAGAGGAACTGGGCATCGTGGACGTGAAATCCGGCGCCCCCGGAAGTTCCCCCTTGGAAAACCGTCCCTACAGCGAATACTGAAATGGATCAGGTCTACACCTTCACGGAGGGGGGGCGGGAGCACGTCGAAACCATCGCGCTCTTCAACGTGAGAATGGCTCTGGAGACGGAGAGGCTCTCCCTGGATCTTGACCTTGTCAGGAAAGGGGTCGCCCACCTCGTGGAACACCCGGAGGAGGGGAGATACTTCATAGCCCTTCAGGGCGGGGAGGTCGTCGCCCAGGCCATGGTGACTCGGGAGTGGAGCGACTGGAGAAACGCCCCCTTCTTCTGGCTCCAAAGCGTATACACCCTTCCCCAACACCGCTGTCAGGGGCTGTTCAAGACTCTTTTCAAAGGAGTTCTTGAGATGTGCTCACGGGAGGGAGCCTGCGGGCTGAGACTCTACGTGGAAGGGGGAAACGAAGCGGCTCAGCGGGTCTACGAGAAGTTAGGTATGAGGGAAAGCCACTACAGACTCTGGGAGATAGAGACAGACCGAAGCCTCATTGAACGGTGAATTCGAAGGCCCCTTCACGCTTATACTCTTTCCCCTCGACGGTATACTCCAACTTCCCCTTGCCTTGAAGGGCCATGTAGAAGGAGAACTCCTTTCGAGAGCTCCGTTTCTCTTCTTCTTGAACAACGCCGTTGACCATGAGCTTGAAGGTGATCTTGGCCTTCTCGACGTTGATGTCCTCGACCTTGAGGGTAAGAGAGGTTCCCCTCCTGAGGGAGAGGCCGGAAGGGACGGTGACCCTCACGGTGCGGGCTCCCTGAAAACAGGCCAGAACAAGGTGCGGGGCCTTCTTGTGAACTCCGGCGAGGTAGAGCTCCCCCTCCCTTAAGAGGGGCGGAGCGGAGAGGACTATAGGGAGTTCCCGGCTTTCGAGAAGGGAATCCTTCGTTCGAAAGTGGAAGAAGCGTTCTGTGGCAAAGATCAGAAAACCGTTCTTGGAGGGGTAGACCCATCGGGCGGAAAAATCGGTATAGGTCCAGGTTTTCAGGTCACCGCCTTTGCTGAAGGTTCTGAATATGCCGTTTTCGAAGAGTACTCCTACGACGTTGTTGGAAGAGGCGAAATGGACGACCTTCGCCTGGCCGACCCATCTCTGCCACTTCACCCTCTTTCCGAGCAGGCAGGTGAGGAAGCCGTTCCTGTTCACCAGGGTGATCGCCTTGGGGTCCTGACGGGTTTCTATGGAGGGTTCACGTTTGGCGACGGTGAGGGGGATGAGATTCAGCCAGGAGAAAGCGAAGCGCTGGGTGTCTGCAGAAAGGAGGGGGCCGTCGTTTCCTGCCAGGAGGTTTCCCTTAGGGAGCGGAGTCTCCCAAGGGGTGGAGGCTAAGGATATAAGGTTCATCGGGTAAAAGGGAACCTTGTCGGCAGGGTGGAGAAGTGACGGCATGAGAGAGAGAAGAGCCAGTAAAGCGCCTCTCAGGCTCTGTCTCCCTTGAAAGAAAGGTACCATTGAGGGGTTACTCTTTCACGACTTCCCCGATGTAGGGGAGGTTCCTGAACTTTCCCTGGTAGTCCATTCCGAAACCGACCCAATAGGCCGTGTCCTTCGAGGAGAAGGCGTGAGCGTCGGGTTTTAAGAGAGCGTTCTCCTTCAGGACCATGGTGGCCGTAAGAAGTTGTGAGGGCTTGTGCCTCTTCACTTCGGAGGAGACCTTAATGAGGGTTTCCCCGGATTTGATCAAATCGTCGACAACGACTACCACCTTTCCTTGAATCGCTTTAGGAGAGGGAAAATCCACGATGAGGATGTTTTTCTTCTCATCCTTCTTGACCATGGCGAACTCGACCTCGGCGTTGATGCCGAGTTTGTTCAACGAGCGCATGAGCTCTTGAATAAAGAAAATGCCCCCTCTGAGTATTCCGACCAGGGTAACCTCAGAAGAGGTGATCTTCTTCTTCAGCTCCTCGGCCATGGCGGAAATATTTGTCTTCAACTCCTCTTCGGTGACAATCTTTCTTACTTTCATCGTACCATTCCTATTCGTTATCGTTTTCGCAACCGCAATGGCTAGGCGCCTTGGAAGGATCTCCAAGAGAGCCGTCCCCATCTATCTTAATCATAGAACGGTTGTCAGGAAAGAGCAAGAGCTTTTTCCCAGGGCAGAGTATTTTTCACTCCCGGGCCCTCATCCACCGGGAATCCATGAAGAGGGGTCTACCGATGTCGATGTGGCCGGCAAGAGTCTCGCACTCCTTCCCGTCCAGGAGGATCTGAACGCCTTGAAGGGCGGAAAAATTGTAGAGAACCGTGTCAACGATCGTGTAAACCGTAAGTATCTCCTGGGTGCTGCCGCCGTTGATCTTATCCCGAAGGGCGCTGTTCACGTCGATGACGACAACGTTGTTCACGAGGAAGATCTCGTTGAGGCGGATCTTCTCTGAGAAGGGGTTTACCAAAGGAGGGGATCCTTCGCCGGGCCCCTGAAGAAGTGTCACGACCACCTCCCTTACCTGGGCCTTCAACTCGTTGAACTTGGCGACTTCGATCCTCCTGGGGAGAAGATAATCGCCGGAGTAAGAGGGGAAGAAGAAATCATAGGTGATCTTCTCTGTCGAAACGGGACGGGTCTCTTCGGTGGAGGCGTAGATGGAACCCCCTTTCTGCTCTTCCCGGTCGTTGCCGAGCCAGATTCTGGCCAGGAGGATTCCGACGATGAAGGAGACACAGACAGCGCCGCCTAGAAGGATAAAGAGCTTCTGCTTACCTGTGAGGGGTGTCATCTACCGTTTGCCCTTAGCTCGCCGTAACGCTTGATACCGAGAAAGATGGCATAAGCGATCTTTCTCTGGAATTCGTCGTTTTTCAGCATCTGGCTCTCTTGCCCGTTGGAGAGGAAAGCCGTTTCAACGAGGACCGCCGGCATGGCGACGTTCATTAAGACCCTGAAGGGGGCCTGTTTGATTCCGCGATCCTTTGTCCCCAAGAGGATGTTCAGCTCTTTCTGAACGAGCTCAGCGAGAGAGGCGCTCTCTTTGAGGTATTCGACCTGGGCCATGTCCCAAAGAATCATCTTCAGGTCATCGTTCTCAACGGCAGGAGCCTGCTTTCTCTCGTCCTCTTCCTCGAAAGTGTTCTCGAAGAAAGCCAGTTTTCTCGCCTCCGTGTCGGTGGATTTCAGGCTGAGAATGAAGGTCTCCGATCCGTGGGCCTCTTTACTCCAGGAGGCGTTGCAGTGAAGGGAGACGAAGAGATCCGCCTTGCGGTTATTGGCCAGAGCCGCCCTCTCCTCCAAGGAGACCGTGGAGTCCCCGTCACGGGTCAGGAAGACGCGGATACCCAGTTGATCTTCGATAAACCTCTTCAAAATTTTGGCGATGGCCAGTGTGACGTCCTTCTCGTTGGTTCCTCCTGGGGCGATGGCCCCTGTCTCACTCCCGCCGTGGCCTGGATCAAGGACGATTCTCTCCAAAGGTTTTCCGGAGGGTAGAGGGCTGTCTTGACGGGAGGAGACTCCGGAAGGGGGAGTCGAAGCGGGGATGGACGGCGGAAGGGCCTTCTCTTCCATCGGCGGCGCCACCAGAGGGGGATTCACCTCTGAGGCGGCCTTGACCTCGGGGTCGTAAAGGTCCAGAACGACACGAAAGGGGTTCTTAAGGATAAAACTCTTCGTTTTCATGGGTGTCGTGGGTTTAAGACGGAGAACGACTCCGCCTTTTCCCCTCTGGACGCGTTCGAGAGAGACTCTCTGGGAGGGGAGCCTCTTCTCTCCATCCCATTGGATCGCCTTGCCTTTGAGCTTAAGGAGAAGGTACCCTTGACTCTTCTCCAAGGTATACTCCATGGGGTTGTTGGATTCCACGACGACCCGTGTATAGGTGGGGTGGTCGTAGGTTCGGACCGTCACCGCTCCCAAGGAAAGGGAGAGAAGCAGGACCAAGAGAGAAGAGAAAAAGAGCCTCGCGTTCATCGAACTCTCCTTTAAAGAAGTTTATACCACATTTTTCCCATAGGGCAAAGAAGCCCTTGGAAGCAAGGGAGAAAAAGAAAGATCTTACTCTCTTGACAAAGGCTTTCGGGGGGATCATTCTTGAAAAAAGCAGGAGCCGAGAAGAAGAACTGTGCCTCTCGAAGAGGAGTTGGATTTGCATGGCATGAGCGTTGAAGAGGCCCTGTCAGCCTTCCGTTCTGCCTATGCCCGTTCTGTGGCCTGGGGGTGTCGCTCCTTGAGGGTGATCCACGGTTACGGAGCTTCCGGAGAGGGTGGGACCATCAAGAAGCGGATTCGTGGTCTTTTGGAAAAGTACCCAGACCTTGTTCGCTACACCCCAGGGGAGAGTTACGGGAACCCCGGAGAGAGTGTGATCTATCCCTTACGGGCCTTGCCCGATGTGGAAGGGGATCTGCGGGGCGAGATCCTCCGCTACTGCCTCTCCCCCAAGAGCCAAGGGAAAATCGTGGGTCGCTTTCGCCGCTACAAAGACCCGGAGATCCGCAGACTTCTACAGGAACTTCAAGGGGAAGGGCTCTTGAAAATTGTTTTTAAGAGCGGCATCCGCCATTACCAGAGCCGTTGACTACCCCCGGCGACGAAGGTTGAAGAGTCGGCAGAACCCTTCGACTCTCTTCTCCTGGTCTCCGGGAACAACAACGATGTGGTTGCCCAGAGGATTTTCGAAGAAGTAGTCCAGAGAGCGGTTCAGCCGAAGGTTTATCCGAGTTCGGCAGAGGTTGGGGTCCGGCTGTGAATCTAAAAGCTCTCCGGAGGCAAGAAAGAATTCGTCCATTCCCGGGCCTCCCACTCTGAGGAGAGTCACTTGACCTGGGAGAAAGCTCCCTCCCAAGGCGGCTCCGATCTTTGTTTCGAAGTGGCTCTGCAACCTGTAGCCCTCGACGATCTTCGTGGGAACCGTACAGTGGGCAAGGACGATCCGGTTGCCCTCCCTCTCGAGAAGTGAGGGGTTGGCCATGAAGGAGGGGACTCCCGAGAGGCATTCGAGCAAAACCATGGAGAAGAGGGAGGAGAGATCTCCTTCACAGCCACAGGTCAGCCCTCGGTCGTTAAGAAGAGAGAAGGCGGTGCAACCGGTGGTTGCCAGACTCTCTATGAGGCCGAAGCAGCGGACCGTGAGGGCCTTGAGAGCGTAGCGTTTGAAGAGCTCTTCCAGGGCCGGAAGAAGCCTACAGGCATTTTCGAGTTCTCCCCTTTCGATCTCACTGGACCGGGAGCCCTTCCAGAGAGAGTCGGCCTCTTCTTTGCCCGCCGAAGGGGGAAGGGCCTGGTAGAGTTCCTCCAACTCCTCCATAGGGATCTCCACAACCTCGGATCCCCACCTTCTGCGAAGATTTCCGTAATCGCACTCGCCGGCGATAAGCCATTCCGAGGGTCCTCCGACGGTTCCGAAGGGGCCTTTGAGGCGCACTCGGGCGAGGTGGTAGAGGTAATGTTCCCGAAGGCGTTTTTGTAGAGACTCCGAAGGTCCGTGGAGAAGCTCGGCGTGTCCTCCCCTTCCCTTG
>JAMOAD010000293.1 GCA_023621955.1 Acidobacteriota bacterium | reverse complement strand
GGGCTGGTTGGTGTTCACCTCTCCGGCCAACTCGATGAAGTGGGTGCGGAAATCGTACTCCTTGGCCTTCCAGGTGAGGTAGAAGGGGTCGATGGGAATGCAGTGTCCGCCCAGTCCGGGGCCGGGGTAGAAGGCCTGGAAGCCGAAAGGCTTTGTCTTGGCCGCCTCGATCACTTCGACGATGTCGATGTCCATCCGCAGACAGAGCATCTTCAGTTCGTTCACCAAGGCGATGTTCACGGCCCGGTAGGTGTTCTCCAGAATCTTCGCCATCTCCGCCGTCCTGGGGTTGCTGACGGGGATGGCCTTGACGATTCTCTTGTAGAGACTCTCGATCACCTCAAGGCAATCCGAAGTCACCCCGCTCACGACCTTGGGGATCTTCCCGGTGGGGAACTCCTTGTTGCCAGGATCCTCCCGCTCGGGGGAGTAACCGACGAAGTACTCCCGTCCCAGCGCGAGCCCCCGTTTTTCGAGAAGGGGGAGCATCTCCTCCTCGGTGGTTCCCGGGAAGGTGGAGCTCTCCAGAACGACAACCTGCCCCGGCCTGAGGGCGGCGGCGATGCTCTTGGTCGCGTCGAGGACCATGGTGAGGTCGGGCTCCATGTGGTTCCCCAGGGGTGTGGGGACGCAGACCAAGAGGGCGTCCGGCTCGACCATTCGGGAAAAATCGGCGGTGGCCGAGAAGGTTCTCTTCTCCTGAACGAAGCTCTGGAAGAACCCGTTCTCCAAGTGCTTGATCGGGCTCTCTCCGGCGTTGACCATATCCACGCGCCGCTTGTCCACGTCGAATCCGAGAACCCTGTACCCGGCCTTGAGAAACTCCCTGGCCAGGGGTAAACCGACATAGCCGAGACCGAGGATACCGATCAGGGCCTCTTTCTTTTCCAGCTTCTCGAGAAGCGCTTGCTTATAGTTCCCTGTCTCTGTCACTCAGCATCTCCTTGTTTGGTTTTCACCCATACCCACAGCATCCCCATCAGAACGGCAAGAACCCAGTAGAGAAAACACAGAGCCAAGACCTTTCCCTTGGAAAGGGCGTAGCGGGTCGTCGAGAAGGGAGGGGCGACGACCGTGTAGAGAAGGGAGTCAGGGTTGAGGTTCTGTTTGGCGATCACCCCGTAGATCGTGTTGATCTCCTGAATGGAGCGGAAAAGTTGGGAGGCGATCTCCCTGTACTTGGCCTCGCAGGAGGCGATTTGGGCCTCCCCGGCCCGGGAGAGCCCCCTCCTCTGGAAGAGGCGGAGGAACTCCTCGTAGTAACGAGCGTCCCTTTCGAGGAAAACCAGCTCTTCCCCGGCCCGAATGATCCTTTCGGTGATGCTCTTGCGGTACTCCAGGTCCGAGGTCTTCTGCCCGATCTCCATAACCTTGTCGAAGAAATCCGCGTTGACCTGGGGGATCACCGCGGAGAGGTTCCCGGAAGCGGAGCCCCTCCCCTGGGAGACGCTTCCCCTCTCCTGGAGATAGCTCTTCAGGGAGGATTCCAGGAGTTTGACCCTCTCCTGGGCGGCCCGTCTCTGAAGGTTCAGCTGAAAGAGCTGGTTCTCCAGGTAGCTAATCGTACCCGCGGGGTCCCTTGTGATACCCTGGCTCCTGACCCTTCCGATGAGGGGGTTGATCTGAAACCGCTCCATCTCCACCAGCCTGTTGCGGATATCGATAAGCTTCTCCCCCTCCTTGTCGTCCTCGACGAAAGCCGCTCCGGGCAGGTCCATGATCTGGTCGATGTTGCGCACAACCTTCTGAACGTGGTTGCGGAGAATGTCCAGAGCGATGACGGGATCGCCGCCTTTGACCGCCAGCTGGGCGGCGACCATCTTGGGAGAGAAGACCGAGATCCGGTAGGAGAGAGCCCCCTTCCTCAGGTCCGCGTTCCGCGCCCAGACCGAGAGGACGTCGACCATCACCTTGCGGAGCGTCTCCGAGGGGATCGTCGAGAGGGCATACTCCTGGGAGTAGATCAGGCTGTATTCGGCGCTCCTCAGGGCGGCCACCCTCTCCCGGTACTCCCGGATGAGCCTGTCCCTCTCCACGGAGGTCATCTTAGGATCCCCGAGGCGAGCCTTGTAGTCCGCCTCCAGCTGTTCCCTCTCCAGGTTCCTCTGAAGAACGGTGAAGCCCTTCTTGAACTCTTCGTAGGGCAGGAACCGCTTCAGGTCGTTCGTTACGTAGACCTCTTGGAGAACAACCGTGGAGATCGGCTCCAGGGGCGAAAAGAGATCCCCGTTGGGGTACTTCCCCTCCTCGGCCCCCTCGAAGAGAAAGCGTACCCTCGACTCGGTCACCCTCTCCTTGGGGGAGAGAAGGAGAAAGAAGAGAGAGAGGGCGATGAAAAGGGCTGCCGCGGCAAGCAGGAAGCGAAACGCCGTCTTGCGGTGGGCTCTCAAGGTTTGGATGTAGGGCTTCAGATCGACGGACCCATCGTCGTCTCCGTTGTTGTTCGCCAGGGGCGTCTTTTCGTACTCTAAGCTCATTTTCCTCTCCTCATTCGACGGTAACGCTCTTGGCCAGGTTCCGGGGTTGGTCCACGTCCAGGCCCAGGAAGTCGGCGATATGATAGGCAAAAAGCTGAAGGGGTAAGACGTTGACCAGAGGAGAGAACTCCTCTTCAACCACGGGAAGGGGGATAGAGTCGTCGGCCAGGGAGTCGAGGGAGGAATCCCCCTCGGAGACCAGAGCGATCACCTTTCCCTTTCGGGAACGGACCTCCTGAAGGTTGGAAACGACCTTGCCCTTGACCCTTCCCTGGGTGGCGAGAAAGACCGAAGGGGTG
>JAMOAD010000333.1 GCA_023621955.1 Acidobacteriota bacterium | reverse complement strand
GGGCGACCCGCAGCCCCAGCTCTTCCTTGGAGAGGTTCGAGATGACTTCGGCCATGTTCGCGTCCTCGATGGAGGAGATCGTCGCCGTGACGTTGGTGGAGAACTCCTTGAGGCTGGTCTTGATAGTGGTGGTTTCGGCGATGCGGTTTCCCACGATTCCCCTCTCCGTGGAGATGTGTTTGATGATCTCGCCCAGCCTGGTCACATCGTTTTTGAGGGCCGCCGAGTCGTTGTTGGTCATGTGGGTTTGCACATTTTCAAAAAACGTGAAGAGGTCGCCGCTCCCATCGTTGAAGAGCTCGCTCCCCGGGATGTTCGTGGTCACCTGGATGGAGGCTCCGACCTGAGAGTTGATCAGACCGTCGTTGCCGTTGTAGGTGACCACTCCGGCGGTCTCCGTGTAGGGAACCGTGTCGATGTTGGTCCCGGAAAAGACGTACCGGTCCATGACCCTGGTGTTGGCGATGTCGAGGAGTTGTTTCTTCTTCTCCGAGATGTCCACGGCCAAGAGGGCGCGCTCTTCCGGCCCGGAGGTGCCCGTGGTGGCCTGGCTCAGTGTCGTGACGGCGCTGTTGAGAACGTTCTGGATCTGGGAGATCGCCGTTTCCGTGTTGCTCAGGAGAGTCTGGGTCCTGTCGACGTTGGTGATAAACTGGGTGATCTGGGACTTGCGGTCGTTCAAACCGACGACGAAGGAGGAGCCGGCGGGGTCGTCGGAGAAGGTGTTGATCCTCTTGCCCGATGATTGCTGTTGTATTGTCTTGGCGAACTCCAACTTGTTCCTGTTGATGGAGAAGAGTGAGTCTCGGTACCACATGCTTTCGGTCGCGCGCATTTTTAGCTCCCCAGGTTGACCAGAATATCGGTCATGTCGCTGATGACGTTCATGAAGCGGGCCATGGCTTGGTAGGCCTTCTCGTACTGGATCAGGGATGAACTCTCCTCGTCCAGGGAGACTCCCGAGACCTCGTCCCGACGGTTTTTGAGACCCACCAGGACCTCTCCGGAGGCTG
Organism: Acidobacteriota bacterium; assembly: GCA_023621955.1. Taxonomy (GTDB): domain Bacteria; phylum Acidobacteriota; class Aminicenantia; order JAMOAD01; family JAMOAD01; genus JAMOAD01. Next base: position 1,772 of record JAMOAD010000333.1, on the reverse strand, counting down.
TCTCCTGGCTGTAGGTCGTCAGCGCCTCCGCTCCGATCTTCGTCGTCAACTTCCCGTAATAGTCGCTGAAGGTTCCGGCGTCGAAGGTTCCATCGTTGTCGCTGTCCACGACGGAGGTGGCCCGTTGGAGGTCTGCCAAGGCCATAGCCACCTTGTTGTTTCCGACCTCACCGTTGACCGAGGAGGCGGCGACCCTGTTGGGGTCGGCCACCAGATCGGGGTTCACCTCGAAATGGAGGGCCGCACCGGTGTAGTCGCCGGCCGTCGCCGGCGTGAAGGGGACGAAGAAGTCGGTCGGGGTCCCCCCTTGGGTGTCATACCCTGTGGAGTGGATCGCGTTGACGTTGGTTATGATGCCGTAGGCCAAGGAGTCCAGCTGGTTCTGGTAGGCGGGGATAGTCTTGTCCCTCATCTCCAGAATCCCGCCTAGGGCTCCGGTCTTGATCGAGGAGGTGATGTTCACGGAGGGGCCGGACTGGGTCAAGGAGACATCGTAAAAGTTGTGGTTGGCTCCGTTTCTCGAGATCTCCAGGGGGTGGTAGGTGCCTCCGACGACGAAGGGCTTGCCCGCCATCTCGACGGTCATCTCCCCGGCCTCGTTTTCGTAGACGTTGATCCCAACCTGTGTGCCAAGCTCTTCCAGAAGGACGTTCCGGCGGTCTCTCAGGTCGTTCATCTCCTCCCCGACCTTCAGCCCCGCGGAGATCTTGGTGTTGATGCTCGCGATCTCCTGGGCGGCGGTGTTGATGGTCTGCACGGTGGTGTATACGGTGTTGTCCTGAATCGCCTGTTGGGAGGAGAGCTGGGTGTAAATCTCCTTGACCTTGCTGGCCAGGATGGTGCCTTTGCTGACCACGGAGTAGCGCTCGGCCAGTCCGGTGGGGTTGTTGGCCAGATCGCTCCAGGAGTTGAAGAAAGATTGCATGCTCGTCCCGATTCCGGTGCTCGTCTTTTCGCTGAAGAGGGCTTCGACGATCTCGAAGTAGCCGGACATGGACTCCTGCTTGCCGCTGTTCTGGGTCTCCTTCTGAATCTGGTACTCCAGGAAGCGGTCCCTGACGCCGTGAACCTGGGATATGTCGACGCCGGTTCCGTAGGTGTTGCCACCGAGCTGTACCGAGGAGGAGGGGCTGAGATCGATGCGGCGACGGGTATAGTTGTCTGTGTTGATGTTGGCGATGTTGTGGCCGATCACCTGAAAGGCGTACTGGTTGGTGATCAGGCTCTTCTTGGCCAACTCGAGGGAACCGAACAGTCCGGCCATCTCACACCTCCTCGTAAAGGGAAAGGGGTCTTTGCATGTTTTCAAGGGTTCCCTTGGAGGTGTAGGAGGCCTCTCCTCCCGGGAATTGGGCCAACCGAGAGAGGTCTTGGTTGATCATGATCATACGGTCGAGGACGATTCTCTTGGTCAGCATCTCCTGAGACAGCGTCCGCAGGGCGTTCTCGATGGATTCGCCGAGATCGGAGATCTCTCTTCCCCCCTCTCTCTTCAGCCAGCCCCAGTCGATCGATCGGGGGGAGACACCGCTCTCGACGGCGCACTTCTCCAGAAGCCTCTCCTTCGTCTCTTCGAAGAGCTGAATGCGGAGTTGCCAGACCTCCAGGGTGTGGAGGAAAAGGTCTACGTCCGGGAGGGAATCGATCCGCATCTTCGTCGAAAGGGAGCGGAGTTCCTTCAGGGCTTCGTTGATGCCGTGCAGGTAGTCGCCGAGAAAGAGGTAGATCTCTCTGGCCGTCTCACTCTTCATCTTATACCTCTATGTCGATCG
>JAMOAD010000294.1 GCA_023621955.1 Acidobacteriota bacterium | reverse complement strand
GCGAAGACATGAAAGGTCCCCTCCTGGTCTTGGGGGAGACATCGGGCCGTGTGGACCATCTTCCCTCCTCTCCCGTCGGCGGTCGGCCTTGAAGATGGGTTGCGCTTCGAAGGCTCGGGGCCTACGGAAAGCGGTTGTTTTTCGTTTCTTTTGCTTCTATCCCCTTTCGATTCCGAGTTTAGAGGGGAGAGGCCACAATGTCAAGGGGAAAAGAAAAAGAGATAAAAGGGAGTGTCCGTTATACGTTACAGGTAGGGACAGCTATAACGGAATGTCTGCTGAAGAGAAGCAGATAAAACGGAGTGTCCGCTGAAAGAAAGGGAGTGTCCGCTATTTGTTGTTGTTTCGTTGAGAAACGTGCTTTGACAGAAAAAGGCTCCTCGTCTAAAATGTCTACGTTGGAGAAGCAGGAAGAATCGTCCGGCGCTATTTGTTGTTGTTTCGTTGAGAAACGTGCTTTGACAGAAAAAGGCTCCTCGTCTAAAATGTCTACGTTGGAGAAGCAGGAAGAATCGTCCGGCTGGAGGAGACAATGCAAGTTCGAGTGGAGAACAAACCGATCACCCTCTTTCGTGGCGCCGTCGTAGCCGACGCCTTGACAGCCTTCTGCGAAGCGACTCTGAAGGATGTCCGACGGGGCAAGCTTCTGGTTACCGACGGTGAAGGGCACCCCAGATCTCTCTCGGGAGAGCTGAGAGAGGGGGATGTCTTAAAGCTTCAGCCGGCGCAAGAGAAGGTGAAAAGATGAAAAAAGCTCCTCTCTTGCTCCTCTTCACTCTCCTCCTTGGCCTCATCCCTTCTCTGAAGGCTCAAGAGGAGAGGGTCGTCCTCTTCCATATCAACGACCTGCATGGAAAGATCGATACTCTGCCTCAGGCCGCCGGCATCGTCTCTTCGGAAAGGGCTTCGGGAAGAGAAGTCCTCTTCCTGAACGGGGGGGACAACTTCACCGGCAACCCCTTGATCGACCAGGCCAAACCGGCCGGCTCCCCCATGATCAGCCTCTTTTCCAAGATGGGCTTCACCCTCCAGTGTGTCGGCAACCATGATTTCGACTACGGCCAGAAGGGCCTTCTCCGCTATGCGGAGAGCCTCAAGTTCCCCCTTCTGGGGGCCAACATGGACCTTCCCCCAGAACTGGCCAAGGTAATCGTCCCCTCTTTCTCGATCCGCCTCAAGAACGGTTTAGAGCTGGTCTTCTTCGGTCTCATCCAGAGGGAGAAGGAGAGCGGTATCCCTTCGACAATGAGAGAGAACGTCGAAGGAGTCGTCTTTCACAGCCCCGCGGAGAGTCTGGCCAAGATCCTTCCCCCCAGAAGGGCTGGCAGGATTCTGATCCTCCTCTCCCATGTCGGGTACGAAGAGGACAAAGAACTGGCCGACCGCTTCCCCCAGCTGGATTTGATCATCGGAGCCCACTCCCACACCAGAATCAACACCCCCTCGCGAACAAACGGGGTCCTCATCGCCCAGGCGGGATCGGACGGCGATTTTCTGGGCCGAATCGAGCTGGTGGTAGACAAGAGCGGCCTTCGCTCCGCCGGAGGCTCCCTCATCGACCTCAAGAGCGTTAAGGAGGAGGATAGAGAGCTCAGAAGGCTCGTTCAGGAGGTCGAGAGAAACCCTGAATTCACCAAGACCGTTGTTCAACTCCCCTTCTCCTTGAGCGGGAAAGACGCCTTGGGAAGCCTCATGACCGATTCCCTCCGCCGGGTCTTGTCACTGGACGCGGTCTTCCACAACAACGGCGGGATCCGCCTCAACAGGCTTGATCGAAAAATCACACTCAAGGATCTCTACACACTCTACCCCTTTCAGAACCAGATGGTTATCGGCTCTTTTTCGGTCGGTGGAATCAAGGAGATGCTGAGGGAATCTTACTCTCGCCGACCTCAACCGGACCTTCAGGTCTCAGGGCTCCGCTACGGTCTGGTACGCTTCCCAGACGGCACTCTGAAGGATATCGTCGTTCTCGACCAGGAGGGACGTCCTCTCCCCGACTCCCATCGGCTTAGAGTCGGAATCAACAGTTACGTCGCCTCCCTTCTCTTGACAGAAAATCGAGAGTTCCAATCCGCCAAGACCCTTCCGGAAGGGATCGTCTCCCTTATGGTCCGCTTCTTCCAGGAAAATCCAGGATGGGACTATAGGGTCTACCGCGACCCGAGACGAATCTGGGAGGAAGTTCTCGACGGACCCGTTCAGGAGAAGGTGTTGGCCAAGCTTTCTCTCACCCTGGGAGAGGGGAACCCCTTCGAGGGCTCCACCCCCACCGGAAACCTCATGGCTGACGGGTTGAAGAGCATCGCCAAGACCGACTTCGCCCTCTTTCCCTCCAAGCAGATCCGCTCGGACCTCCGGGTCAGGGCCAACGCTCCCGTAACCCCCTCCCTCCTGCTCCGGCTCTACGGTTACATCGACAAGAACAAGCCTGTAACGGCAACCATTCTGGGAAGCGATCTGATCGAACTCTTCCGGAGAGAGAGCCTCTACAACGACGGTTTCCCCTTCCAACTCTCCGGGTTCACATGCCGGGTCCTTCTCAAGAGGGGAAAAGCCGCGGTAGAGATTGCCGACATCTCCCCCGACCGCCCCTACACCATCGTCACCGACGGTTACGAAGCCTCGAAAAACCCCGTTCTCAAGAAGATGCTCAAGGGGATCACCGAATTGAACATCACAGAAGCACAAGCCTTGGAGCAATACCTTCACAGAGGGACCCCCTCTCGGCTGGATGAGAAGAGGGGAACTCTCGTCCGACAAGAGAGGAGATGAACGATGGCCCAACTCTACTTCCGATACGCCACCATGAACGCGGGAAAGTCTCTCGAGATACTGAAGATCGCCCACAACTACGAGGAGCAAAACAAGAGGGTCCTCCTCTTCTCCCCCTCCATTGACGACCGGTACGGAAGGGGCAAAATCACCTCCCGACTGGGAATCTCCAGAGATGCCATCGTCCTGAACGAAGACACTCCTCTCTACGAGATAGCCGAGAAAGATCACCCCGACTGCATCCTCGTTGATGAGGGCCAGTTCCTCTCCCGAAAGCAGGTCATCTCTCTCTGTATGGTTGTCGACAGACTGAACATCCCTGTCATCGTTTACGGCCTTAAGAACGACTACCGGAACAAACTCTTTGCCGGAAGCGAGGCCCTTCTCCTGTTGGCCGATAAGATCGAAGAGGTGAAGGCTGTCTGTTCCTACTGCTC
>JAMOAD010000001.1 GCA_023621955.1 Acidobacteriota bacterium | reverse complement strand
GGAACCATGATGTACTGGGCGGGAACCCGTGACGGGGCGGCCAACTACTCAGGTTCTGCGGTGACCTACGACATCTACGGGATGTTCTTTACCAGGGCGGCCTACGATCGCTTTCGCCTTTCCAAGTCCGACTACACGCTGGTGAAGGAGTTGGAGGAAAAGGCCAAAGAGGAGAAGGGCAAGGCCGAAACGGGGAAGAAAGAGCTCAAGGGTGAGCCTCAGAAGGAGCTTCTCTTCGAGCTGGAAGGAATCGATCAGAGGAAGGCGAGGTTTACCATCGCCTCCGCGGATATTGCCGGGGCGGCTCTGTCCAAGAGCGGTGACAAGCTCTTCTACCTCGCCCAATTCGAGAAGGGCTATGACCTGTGGCAGACCGAGCTGAGGACGAAGGAGACGAAGCTCCTTGTCAAGCTTGGGGCGGACGAGGCCCTCCTGGAACTCTCGAAGGATGGAAAGGCCCTCTACGTTCTCGCCGACGGTAGGGTCTCCAAGATCGACCCCGAGAGCGGCAAGAGCGAATCCGTGGCCCTGGGAGGGGAGGTGGTTCTTCAACCGGCCGCCGAGAGGGCCTACATGTTTGATCACATGTGGCGGCAGATCAAAGAGAAGTTCGTCGTCGCCGACCTCTACGGAGTGGATTGGGACTATTACTACAAGACCTACCAGAAGTTCCTTCCCTTCATCAACAACAACTACGACTATGCCGAGATGGTCAGTGAGTTGCTCGGAGAGTTAAACGCCTCCCACACGGGTTGTTACTTTGCACCATCTCCGAGTCCCAGCGGCGATGTGACCGCCTCTCTGGGAATCTACCGGGATTACGGCTACTCCGGGCAGGGTCTGAAGGTGGCGGAGGTCATCGCAGGCGGGCCTCTGGACAAGGCGGCTCTCAAGGTTCGGGCGGGCCATGTGATCGAGAAGATCGACGGCCAGGCTCTTGACGGAACCTTCGAGTACACCAAGCTGTTGAACCGGAAGGCCGGTCAGTTGACCTTGCTCTCCCTCTTCGATCCGGCGACAAAACAGCGCTGGGAAGAGACGGTCAAACCCATAAACCGGGGTATGGAGTACGAGCTCTTGTACAGACGGTGGGTGAAGGCCAGGAGGGCCGAAGTCGACCGTCTCTCCAACGGGCGGATCGGGTACGTCCACGTCCGGGGCATGGACGACAGGAGCTTCCGGACGGTGATAGAGGAGGCCCTCGGGCTGAACGTCGACAAAGAGGCCCTGATCGTCGACACCCGTTTCAACGGCGGCGGGAACCTTCACGACCCTCTCTCGGACTTCCTCAGCGGGAAGAAGGTCTTCGATATCCTGCCCCGGGGACAGCTGATCGGTTATGAACCCGACGGCAAATGGATCAAACCCTCCATCGTCCTGATGGGGGAGGGGAACTACTCCGACGCCCATCTCTTCCCGGTGGAGTATAAGATCCGAGGGATCGGTAAGACTCTCGGGATGCCTGTTCCCGGTACGGGAACCTTTGTCTGGTGGGAGAGGCAGATCGATCCATCCCTGCGTTTCGGCATTCCCCAGGGAGGATGGCGTACCCCCCAAGGGTTTCTCTGTGAAAACAACCAGCTGGAGCCGGACATCAAGGTGAAGAACGATCCGGATGTCCTCTCCCTGGGACGGGACCAACAGATCGAGGCCGCCGTCAAGGAGCTTCTGAAGCAATAGTTCGGGCCGGGAAAGGAACGGAGGGGGGATGTTCTTCTCCCTCCGTTCCCTGACGGCTCTCTCGTCGGCTTTTCTCGAAGAAGAGGCCTCTCTTCTCAAGTTTTAGAACCCTTCTTTCCTCTCTTCCCTCCACTTCTCTCCGATCTCTCTTGAGGTGCGGAGGAGTCGCTTTCGTCTTCCCTCTCCGGTGAATCCTCTCCGCTCTTCAAGGAGCGGAGCTCCTTGTCTCTCCCTCTATGCCGCCTTTGGGTAGAATTCTACCCCGCCAGGGGGTAACGCTTTACCCGTGGGCGGGGGATGCTCTTTCCCGAGACCTTGAGCAGATGGCCCTTCAAGCTATGGCATGTTTGTTGAGTGTTTACTTTCATGGAGCTTCCTATGAAAAAATCCGTCCTTCTCATACTCGTTCTGATCCTTCTGGTTGTCGTCTTTGTCACTCAGGACCACTTCTGTTCTCCCTCCTCCGGTCCCATGGACGACTCCCAGAGTCTCAAGCTTCTCCAATTGAAGAGGACCCAACTGGAACTTGCCAAGAGCCGAGGGGAGCATCAGCGGGCATTAGCCCTCAAGAAGGAGGGGTTGATCTCCGAACAGGACTATGTCACCAAGGAGACCGCCTACCTCCAGGCCCAGGTGAGTTACCAGGAGGCCTTGATCCGGTTTCTGGGGAGCGAAGGGAGAATCGCCGTTCTCTCCGCCGTCAAGGCCCAGGAGCCCTCGGGGAGAAAATCCGTGGTCGTGACCCTCTCCTACTCCTCCCGGGAGCTTATGGAGCTGAAGAAACTCAACATCGAGGCCCAGGAGGTCTTCCCCCTGGATTATCTGAAGGAGGTCAAGGACGTCTACGTCTCCCTGAAATCCAACGGGGAGATTATCTCTGAGCCCTACCAGATCAAGATTCCCGTTCTGTCTCTCGAGAAGCCCGCTCGGGTCTCCTTTCTTCTCCTCAAGGATGTGGAAAAGCTGGAGGTTTCCGTTTCCAGCGCCGCCCAGAATGAAGTCACGGCCCTCTACCTCCAGAAGGGGGTGAGTGTCAACATGGTCACGGTGAACTCCGCCCAGTTCTCCCAGGAGGCCGATCTTGAAGGAGAGGCCACCTACGACCTCTCTCTGGAGAAGTTCAGCGGGGAGGGGAATGTCTTTAAACTGGAGACCCTCAACCTTCCCCCCCAGATCTCGGCGGAGTTCGTCGATCCCAAGACTCAGGCGAGGCTCTTCCAGATCAAGTTCACCGAGGGCGTGACCAGTATGAACCTCTCGCTCAGGCTCTACCTACCTAAGAGCTCCGACGATCAGGTGAAGATCGATCGGCCCCTGGAGTTTTCCGTCCTGGTTCTCGATCAGGCCCAAGCGGCCAGGGTGGAAGAGATGAAGGGGAGGGGGAAGCCTCTCTCCCAGGAGGATCTCTCCTCGTTGAAAGCGGGAGTAGTCAAGCTGGAGCTTATTCCCCGGGGAGTCGGGAAGCTGGAGATCGAGGCGGCCAACCTCTACCATGAGATCAAGAAGGGAGAGGAGGTCGCCTTCAAGTTCAAGACCCGTAACGGAGGGACCCGCAGGCTTAACAACCTCAGGTTCTGGTTCGACCTTCCTCTCAACTGGCAAGCCCGGGTCGAACCGGAGGGAATCTCCGCGCTGGATCCCGGTCAAGAGGCCCTCTTGTCGGTCCGTCTGGTTCCTCCCTCGGACGTGACCGTAGGCGACTATGAGCCGAAACTGAAGAGCGAAGGAGACTCCGACAAGCGGCATCTTGAGGGGGAGGAGAAGATCGTGAGGGTTCACATCTCCGAAAGGGTCTCCCTCTGGGGAATCGGCTTCTTGGTTCTCCTCCTGGGGGGGGTACTGACGGGAATCGTCGTCTTCGGTCTCCGCTTGACGAGGCGATGAAGGAAACAAGCTACCCAAGGAAAGGAGCGTAAAAGATGATATCCCAAGAGATCGTTTTAGAGGCGAAAGATCTGTCGAAGCGTTATGAAGATGGACAACTCGCTCTTGACCACATCCACCTCACCCTGAGGAGAGGGCAGATCTACTCTCTTCTGGGGGCCAACGGGGCGGGAAAGACAACCACTATCAACCTCTTTCTGGACTTCCTGAAGCCAACCACGGGGCAGGCCTTTGTTTGCGGGATCGACGTGGAGAAGGAGCCTCTGGAAGCGAAGAAACACCTGGCCTTCGTCTCGGAAAACGTCATGCTCTACGGGAACTTTACGGCCAGGCAGAACCTCGAATTCTTCGCGAAGCTCGGCGGAAGAAGCCTGACCAAGGAGGAGGTTTACTCTCTTCTGAGGCGCGTATCCCTTCAAGAAAAGGCCTTCGAGCAGAGGGTGAAATCCTTCTCCAAAGGGATGCGGCAGAAGGTGGGCCTGGCCATCGCCATCGCCAAAGATTCCGACGTGATCCTCCTGGACGAGCCGACTTCGGGTCTCGACCCCAAAGCGGCCGAAGAGTTTCAGGTCATCTTAAAGGAGCTGCGTGCCGAAGGGAAGGGGATTCTCATGTCCACCCACGATATCTTCCGGGCCCAAGAGGTTGCCGATAAGGTAGGGATCATGAAGGAGGGAAGGCTGGTGTTGGAGAGGAGCAGAGAGGAGCTCTACGAGGAGGACCTTGTGAAGATCTACCTCGACTATATGGGCTCTCCCTGTTCCATGGGCGAGAGGGGGGGGCGAGCATGATTGCCCCCTTGGTGAAGAAGGAGATCCTTTCCAACCTCCTGAGCTACAAGTTCATCGTCGTCTTCCTGATGACCATACTGCTGACAGCCCTTTCCATGGGAATCATGTACAGGGATTTTGACGCCAGGTACGCAGATTATATGCTGATCCGTCCAGGCGCCGGAGACCTCATCGCCTTGACGCCTCCTAACCCCTTCTCCGTTCTGGCCCGAGGGCTGGACGAGTCCATCGGACGTTCCTATGAAATCAATATTCACGACATTGTCGTCCGTTCCGGGCAGAAGAGCAATAACCTTATCTTCCGCTTCTTCCCAACGCCGGATCTTCTCTATACGGTACAGGTGGTTCTCTCCCTGGCGGCTCTGCTCTTCGGGTTCGATCAGGTCTGTCGGGAGAGGGAGCAGGGGACTCTGAAGCTTCTTCTCTCCCACTCTGTCTCCCGGGGAGAACTCCTTCTGAGCAAATGGGTGGGAAACTTTCTCACCCTGGTCCTTCCTTTCCTGACGGTCTTTCTCTTAGCCCTCCTCCTTCTACAACTGGATCCCCGTTTTTCTCTCTCTTGGGAGGGGTGGCTCCGTCTGGGGCTCATGCTCTTCCTCTTTCTCCTTTACGTAGCCCTCTTCCTCTCTCTGGGAATCCTCGTCTCCACGTTGGCCAAGAGGGCGGCCACATCCCTGGTGATCCTTCTCTTCCTCTGGGCGGCCCTGGTCTTCCTGCTTCCCAACCTGACGACACTGGCGGCCCGTCAAATGGTGGAGGTTCCTTCCGTTCGCGGCTTGTCGGAGAAGCGGCAACAGATCTGGACGCGGGAGATTCTCCTGGGAATCCGGGAGTTTGATCCAAAAGCGGGACAACAGGGAGTAGCCTCGAGTTGGCGGAGGCACTTTGATGTTGTTAACCATGAACAGGATGCCATGGAGGAGGAGTACAGGCACCGTTTTGGGCGGCTTGTCTCTGTGGCGAAGAGCCTTAACCGCCTCTCCCCGGTGGCATCCTTCGTTTATGGGGTGAACGCCGTCGCCGGGACGGGAATCGAGGAGGAGAGCCGCTACAAAGAAGAGGTCCTCAGGTATAAGAACCGGGTCTACAAGGGTCTTATGGACAAGTCGATGCTGGGAAAAGAGGCGAGCTTTTCCGCCTTCCACTACCGGTACAGGAGCTTGGGGGAGACCTTTCGGGAAGGTCTCTGGTTCGACCTCTTCTGGCTGGCCCTCTTCACGTTCCTCTTCGTTGTTGCTTCTGCGGTGGCTTTCCTGCGTTACGATGTTCGTTAAGGAGAAGAGATGATGAAAACGTTGATCAAGAAGGAGATACTCAACCATCTTCTCTCCTTCCGCTTCCTTGTCACCCTGGTTCTGCTTCTCATCGTCGTACCCGCGACGGTGGTCGTCCTAAGCAACGATACCCTCAGGGGAAGGGAGGAGTACTCCCGACGGCAGGGGGAGATCGAGCGATACATGGAGAAGTACGCCCATTTCAACCGGGTTCACAACATTGTCGCCCCCTCCTCGGCCCCCTTGCCCTTTCATGCCCTGATCCGGGGAATCTCCGCGGAGATCAACCAGGAGGAGTTCGATAACGATCCCCTTCCCCAGGTTTTTCCTCTGACCGACTTTACGTGGATCATCAACGTTCTCATGAGCCTGGCCGCCCTCATCTTCTCCTACGACAGCCTCTGTGGGGAAAGGGAGGAGGGGACGCTGAAACTCCTTCTCTCCCACTCCGTCTCCCGAGCCTCCGTTGTCTTTTCCAAGCTTGTCGGAGGCTTGATCGCTTTAGCGGTTCCCCTCACGGCTTCTCTCCTCCTGGGTGCCCTTTGGATCGCCCTTACGGCGAAGCTTGGCTGGACGATTCGAGAGTGGCTCGCCCTGGGGGTGATCCTTGTGGCTTCCCTCCTTTACATCCTCTTCTTCTATACTCTGGGCCTCTTCCTCTCCTGTAGGCACGAATCATCCTCCTCTTCGATTCTCACGGCCCTCTTCGTCTGGGTCTTTTTCATCCTCGTGGTTCCCGCCCTAAGCCCTTACGTGGCTTCGTTTCTCTCTCCCACCCCCTCACGGATCAAGCTGGATAGGGAATTGTTCCGCATTTACGACACCGAAAGAGACGAGCTTGGTGTGAAACTCACCAAAGAGGTCCGGAAGAAGATGCAAGAGCAGTATCCAATCTTGCTCCAGCGGCTCTCTCCCGAAGAGGAGAAGAGAAGAATCGCTTCCGATCCGGAGTACTCCCAGGCCTACAAGAGACTCACCGAGGAGACGGCGAAGGCCTGGGCCGAGGCCAACCGTATTCAGGGAGCCAAGGCGGAGAAGCTTGAGAAAGAGCAGGAGCGAAAGGAGAAGGCCCAAACCAAGCTGTCGGTTGCTCTCTCCCTCTTCTCGCCGTTGTCCGCCTTCACCTATGTCGCCACGGAACTCTCTTCCACAGGGATAAACAACGACGACCGCTTCGTCTTCCTCCGGGAGAAGTGGCATGAGGAGTTCGAGGCTTACAGGGATAAGAGAATGGCTCTACTGAGGGCCCAGGATCCTCAAAAAGATTGGTGGAATACCCCCGTGAAGATGGACGACCGTCCAAGGTTCGTCTTCCGTGAGCTGTCTCTGAGGGAGAGGGTGAAGAACGCCGCTCTTCCCCTCTTCCTCCTCTTTCTCCTTGACCTTGTCGTCATGGTCGCGGCGGTGAGATCCTTTCTCGGTTACGATGTCCGATGACCCTTCCGTTCTGAGGATTCTCCCGTTTTCAGGAGACTACTAGGGACACTCCCTTTTAGGGAAGCCCTGCTGGATAGCAGGGCTTCCCCGAAGAGCCTCGAAGCCAGGGAAAAGGTGGGGAGTTCTCTAAGGGGGGTAAACCTACAAGGGACACTCCTTTATTTAGCCCAGAGCAGGCTCGCTTCCGGGGCTCGGAAGGGTGAGGGGAGGCTCCCAACATGGGGGGGAACCACGGAGCGGGGAGCGTTGTTGCCGAAAGCCCTCTAGGATGGTTCTTCCGCCTTGAGCTCCCCCATCCTTTCCGGTAGAATGAAAGGGGAGGGAAGATGCTTCTGAAGGTCTATCGGAGAGAGGTCATCGCGGGGGTCTTGCTCCTCACCCTTCTTTCCGTCCCTCTCCGAAGTTCTCTCCGAGATGGTTCAACCATGCCCGGCTACGTCAGGGTGATGGCCCTCTGCCTACAGAGGAGCGACAGAGCTTGCCTGCAACGCTTCGACGGGGTGGAGGACCTTGATGACGGGACTCTCCGGTACGCCCTTCTGGGCGGTCCTCTCTCCCTGTCGCCCCTCTCTCTGAAGAGGCTCTCTCCGGCGTTGACCGAAGCGGGAATCCGGTTCTTCCAGGAGGGGGACTGGGTGTTGGCTTTAGAGAGCTTCCAGGCATCGCTTCAGATCGACCGTGCTACGGGGGACCTTCCGGGAACCGCCACGGGGCTTGGGAACATGGCCCGGGTTCTGGAGAGGGTAGGGAACCTTTCGAAGGCCGAAGAGGCCTACCGGGAAGCTTGGGAACTTCGTGGCCGGTTGAGGGATTCCCGGGGCCAGGCCCTCATGCTGAACGGCTTAGGGAAACTTGCCCTCCAATCCAGACGTTACGGAGACGCCCGCACGCTTCTTCATCAGAGCCTGGAGATCTCCCAGAGGGAGAGGTTCCAAGACACGGCCACTATGGCCTTGATCACCCTGGAGAGGGTCGAGGAGAGAGGAAATCGGCCCTGGGAGGCCTTGGCGGTGATGAAACGCCTGAGGAGGATCGAGGCAGAAGCGGGGAAGGGGGAATCGAGAAACCGGGAGTTTGAAATCCTCTTCCGGAGGGAGAGGGTCCTCGGTCTTATCGCTGAGCAGAGGCGAGAGTTGGAGAAGAGCGAGGAGTGGCTTGAGATGAAGCAAGAAAGGCTCTTCTTCCTCTTTTCCCTCTCCGCTCTTCTCACCCTCTTGGTCATTCTCCTTCTCAAACTCCTTTGCCACAAGAGGGAGACGAACCGTCTGACGGAAGAACTCTCCCGCAGAGACCCTCTCACCGGCCTATCCAACCGTTTCGGCATGCTGGAGAGGATAGAATTCGAGAGGGTGCGCCTCAGACGCAAAAAGGTTCCCTTTTCCCTTCTTCTCATGAACTTTGACGGTTTCAACTCCCTTAACGAACGTTTCGGTTTCGAAGAAGGTGACCGGGTTCTTCGGGAGGTGGCCAAGGCTCTTCGGGAGAACCTTAGGGAAGAGGACCGGGTCGGTCGTTTGGAGGGGAATACGTTCTTGGCGGTTCTTCCGGAGACGGCGGCGGAAGGGGCCAACGAAGCGGGCGAGAAGGTCCGTCGCCATGTTGAGAATCTGGCCTTCTTCTCTCGGGACGAGGGGTACGGGGTAAAACTCTCTCTCGGTATTGTGGCGGTAGAAGATTCAACCCTCTGCGCAGAAGAACTGATAGAAACGGTTGATCGGGTTCTTTGCCGCGGAAGGGAGAAGGGGAAGAGCTGACTCTTCTTTGACGGGAAAGCTGGAAGAGAATAAAAAAAGCCGGCGGAACCTGAGTTCCGCCGGCATATCGCGAACGATGTTCTTAGAGTTTCACAACTCTGGCGGCCTGTTCGCCCTTGGGGCCCTGCTTGATTTCGAACTCGACTTCCTGGCCCTCATCCAAGGTCCTGAAACCACTTCCCTGAATCTCAGTGTGGTGAACGAAGTAATCTTTCCCTTCGTCAGTAGTGATAAAACCGTAACCTTTTTGGGCGTTGAACCATTTGACTTTACCGCGAGCCATAAGGTGAATCCTCCTGATAGTTTAATTGGAAGCCTCAGTAAGGGCGATTCCTCCGGCGGGTTGTTGTCGCTCCGTCAAAGTTCCGTATCCAAACCCTTGGCTCCCTAATAGAAATCATTCTATCACCATTCCAAACGGGTGTCGATAGGGAATCGAAAAATATTTTATTTCGAAAAATTCAAGTGTTTTCAGGTGGTTGGACATCCCTGCGGAAGAGCCCTGGAATGGCTTCATGAGAGGAGTAAACGGCGGGAAAGGGTTGTCTTTTTCTGAAAAATCTCCTATCCTCATGGGGGTGGGAGAAAAGAGGCTCTTATGAAAGTCCAAGTCCACGAGACAAACCTTCCTCTCAAGCGAACTCTTCAGCAAGAGGTTCTGGGGTCGTCCATTCTCCTTGGAGCATGTCCCTGGGGCCCTCCTGAGCACCTTCCGGAAACAAGCGTCGGGGTCGGAGCGGACCGAATCGGGATCATCCTGGAGTTTACCGTTCGTGAAGCTCCAGGACCGGTCATCTTTCGCACTTTTCAAGATCCCGTCTGGCAGGAGAGTTGCGTAGAACTCTTTCTCAACCCCTTCCCGGACGAGGATTCCTATTACCTTAACCTGGAGAGCAACCGGGCCGGGACACTCCTGGCGGCATGGGGACGAGACCGGTTCAACCGCCGCGCCCTCTCTCTTGAGGAGGCGGGAACCGTCGAAAGCCTGAGCGCTTCCGGCGAGGGGTGGTGGAAACTTGCCCACCGTCTGCCCTGGTCCCTTCTGGAGTCGCTGAGCGCCAAGACCATCCGTTTTCCCTACAGGGTGAGGGCGAACTTCACCAAGTGCGGAGACAGGACCAGGCACCCCCATTGGGGAAGCTGGGTTCCCTTAGATACCCCTTCCCCCGATTTCCATCGGCCCGAACGTTTCGGGTCCATCACCTTTCTGGGGGGAGAGCCCCGGGAAGATTGAAATCCCGCTCTTTGAGCGTTGGAAAAGGGCTTTCTGCTAGGGGTTAACGAAGTTCTTCTCGTGGAAAACGGCTCTCCAAGGCCTTTCTGGGGAGGAAGCTCCTGTCGGGTAAGAGGAAGCACAAAAAACCGTCAGAAAAGGAAGTAAACGGGGCCGACTCTACCCAGGACAACCTTTCGGGAAGGGGGTTTGCGAAGAGAAAGTGAAGGGCGGGCGGTGGATCGTGAAAGAAGAGAGAAGGGAGAGCCCCAAGGCTCTCCCTTCTCGGAAGGGTTTATTTCTGAGGGTTCGCTTCGATTGAGAGAAGTTCGACTTCGAAGACCAACGGGGAGTTGGGAGGGATTACCTCTCCGGCTCCTCTCTCTCCGTAAGCGATCTTGGAGGGCATAACGAGGATGTACTTAGAGCCTACAGTCATCAGCTGGACGCCTTCGCTCCAACCGGGAATGACCCTGTTGAGGGGGAAGATGGCGGCCTCACCGCGCTTGTAAGAGCTGTCGAATTCCCGTCCGTCCATGAGAGTGCCGCGGTAGTGAACCTTGACGGCATCGGTGGCCTTGGGACGAGCGCCTTTACCTTCGGTGATGACCTTGTACTGAAGGCCGCTCGCGGTGCTTTTAAAGCCCTCTTTCTTGGCGTTGGCGGCAAGGAAGTTCTCTTCCAAAGACTTGTTCTTCTCGGCCATGGCTTTCTGTTTCTCGGTCTCCCGCTTCATCATCTCCTGGTTGAACTCGGTCATAGTCTTCTGGATCTCTTCGGCGTTCAACAGGGGCTTGGCATTCTTCGTGGCGGCGTCACGGATTCCCTGGACGATGCTCTCTACATCGGCTTCGGGGTAACTGGCGATGAAGTTCTTCGCAAACTCATGCCCGACGGCATAGCTGTTCTTCTTGACGGAATTGTCCAATTTCGCTGTTTCTCCTTCGGACTTGCCCTTTTTCTGGCAAGCCGCTACGGTAAGAAAAGAGAGGATCATCAGAACACACAGGGTTTTCTTCATCCTACGCTCCTTAAAGGTATGGAAAAGACACACTTAACTATACCAGAGACGGGCCGAAAAGACAAAGCTCTTTGACAGCGCCTTTCCACTCCGTTAGAATTGAGAATGGAGAACCTTTACTATCGCCCTTCCGCTTCTTCGGGTCCCGAAGAGCTCAAGGAGAAGGGCTCCCGCTTTCTCGGCTTCCTGATTCCCGCCAAGAACCGCGAGGAGGCGGAAGAGGCTCTGGAACAGTTGAGAAAGAGGTATCACGACGCGACCCATGTTTGTTTCGCTTACAGGATCCGTCGAGGCGAGATCGTCCGCAGCAGCGATGACGGAGAACCTTCGGGGACGGCAGGCGTTCCTATCCTTCAGGAGCTCAAGAGGGAGGACCTCTGGGATGCCTTGGCGGCGGTGGTCCGCTACTACGGAGGGGTGAAGCTCGGAACGGGAGGCTTGGCGAGAGCCTATTCGGAGACCGCCAGGTTGGCCGTTCAGGGGGCTCCACGGGAGGGTGTCGTTGTCTTCAAGAGGTTCTCTCTCCGTTACCCCTATGCCCTGGCCGGCGAAGTCGCCTCGGTCTGTGGAAGGTTCAACCTGAGCCCCAAGAGGGTTATCCAGGGGATGGAAGGGATGGAAACGCTTCTGGAGATTGAAGAGAAGCGTGCCGAGAGTTTTCTCAGAACCCTTAAGGAGGTCACCCGGGGAGGGGAGGGAGTGGTGATCGAAGAGTTGTCGCAGTAGCGGCGTCCATGACTGCTGACAGGCGTTGAAAGTTTTCGGGAGGAAGAGTGCCTATAGCGATGCTTTACCTTTTAGAGGGTCGGGATCGGGAGACGAAAGAGCGTGTGATCCGTGAGGTGACCGGTGCGCTGGAGAGAAGCCTTGGATCGCCTCCGGAGAAAATCCGCGTCATCCTTCAGGAGATTCCTTCGGAGTCCTGGGGTGTTGGAGGAGTCCCTCTTGGCAAAAAAGAGCTCCCAGAGAGGGGGGAGGAACAAAGAGAGGGCTGAGAGAGGTGGTTCCCTCTCCAAGGCCCCTTCCGCCTGGGGACTCGACGAGGAGAGCCACGGCTCCCCTCGCCGAGGGCCACCTTAGTAGGCGGCCGCCTTGATCCCCTGAACGATGATATCCGCCGTCTTCTGGAGCATCTCCAGGGAGAGGTTCTCTCGGGTGTCGCTCCTTCTATGGTGGTGCTCTCCAAAGGCGACGAAGCGGTAGGCGGGAACCTTCCTTTCCAGGAAGGGACAATCATCGCTTGCGCACTGCCCCTTGTAGTCGAGGATTTGAAGTCTTTTCTCCTTAACGGAGTCTCCGATAAAGAGTTGAACCAGGGGGTTGTCGTCGACGTTGGTCAGAAACGGTCCCTCCTGGCCGTCCAGATAGTCCAGCTGAACCATCATCTTGGTTCTTTCCAAGGGGAAGAGGGGACTCTTCTTGACGTAGAAGGTTGAACCGTAGAGACCCTGCTCCTCCGCGCCCCAGAGAGCGAAGAGAACGGTCCGTTTCGGCTTGATTCCGGAGGAGGCGAAGAGCCTGGCGGCCTCCATGACCACCGCGGAACCGGCGGCGTTGTCCGCGGCTCCTGGAAAGACCTCTCCGTCCGCCCCGATTCCGAGGTGGTCGTAGTGAGCTCCCACGACGATGACCTCATCCTTGAGGAGCGGGTCTGTGCCGGGGAGGACGGCGAGGATGTTCTTCGCCTGAGCCTGGGGGGTCATCTTCCCGTGGAGTTCCAGGGAGATCCACTTGTTGAGAGACTTCGGCTCCGGCGCCGCGGCCAAGGTGGCGGGGTTTTTCCCCGTCAACTCTTCGGTGACATGGCTGTGGATAAAAAAGACCGGGACCTTAGGGTGGTAAAGCTCCTGGAGGAAGCCGCTCTTAAAATCCATGGCCCTGAGCTCAGCCTCCTCTTTCCCCTCGGCGATTCTCTCGGCGAGTTTGCCGGTCGGGACAACCAAGATTCCCGACGCTCCCCGTAGGGCAAGGTTGTGAACCTTAAGGCCCAAGGCTCCGCTCTTGGCATCTGCCCCTTGGGGGACTCCCGTGAGGAGGAGGGCGATCTTCCCCTTCAGGTCACTGGAGGAGGTGGGCGCGTCCATGCCGTATCCGACGAAGACCAACTCGCCGGAGGTCTTGCCAAAACCCGTGTAATCCACTTCACGAAAATCTTTGAGGTAGACGAAAGAGCGGGCCTTCGATCCGGGAACTCCCTCTTTGACGGTCAGGGAGACCGGAGCAACCACTTCGTAGAGGGGAAAGGAGAAACTCTGAACCGTCACAGAGAGGTTGAGGGACTCCATCACGTTTTTCACGTACTCTTCCGCGGCTTTTCCCAAGGGGGAACCGGTCAACCGACCCTTCATGGAGGGGGCGGAAAGATCGAAGACGTACTTGCGGAGGGTCTCGGGGTTCGCCCTCTCCGAGAAGTCACTTTCACTGGAAGCGTGCGGGAACCTCTTCGTTGGAGAGGCCTGCAGGGAGAGAGA
>JAMOAD010000168.1 GCA_023621955.1 Acidobacteriota bacterium | reverse complement strand
GGGGCACGCGGTGATGGCCGCCGGATACGACGACAAGATGGCCATTCCCAAGGAAGAGGGGGGGAAGAGCCAGGTAGCCTTCCTCTTCCAGAACTCCTGGGGGCAGGAGTGGGGCGAGGCGGGCTTCGGGTGGCTGCCTTACGATTATCTCCTGCGGGGGCTGACCGGGGATTGGTGGAGCGTCGTCAAGAGCGAGTGGCTCGACACAGAGGCCTTCCTCTGAGGAGGAGCGATGGGATGGCAGGAGGCTCTGGAGAAGACGTTCTCCCCCTCTCGGATCGGTTCCCTCGCCGAAGTGGCGGGGCTCTTCTTCCCGGGACCGGCGCCTTTGATCGCCCTGGCCGGTTCCCTCGTGGCCAACGCGGTCAAAAACTTCGACCAAGCCCAGGAGGCGGTGAGGAGGCGGCCTCTCATGGCGCCGCTCCCCGACATCCTTCCCAGCTGGCCTGAGGCGAAACTCTTTCTCCAAAGGGGGCCGGGGAGGGGGCACTTCGACGCTCTCCTACGAGAGGCCGCCGTTTCCGACCCGATCAGGGCCAACCGGGCTCGGCGGGAGGCCGCCGAGACGGCCGGAGCGTTGGCTACGGCCCTCTCCGACGATCCTGTAGCCTCCCTCTTTTTCAAAGATTTCCGGGAGAGGGGGGAGTACGGGGAGATCCGATCCCTCTACGGTGAGTACCGCCTCTTCCGTCAGAGGCTGGACGAGGTCCTTCCGGTGGACGAGACCGAGAGCCTCTGCGAAGAGGTCTGGAAGGAGACTCTTCAGGAGGGGGTGACCCTGGTTAAGGAGAGCGCGGTCTACAAGGCGTTTCTCGGGACTCTGAAAGAGAACCTCCGGGAGTGGGTCAAGATGGGGAAGGCGGATTGGAGGAGGCTTTGGAAGGAGGTCTCCGCCCCCTACAGGGAGAAACCATGAGACCGTTACGGGTTCTTCCCCTTCTCCTCCTGCTCGGCCTGAGCGGGTGCCTCTCCCTCTCCTCACGTCTGCAAGGCCTCAAGGAGAGGTACGACCGGGGACGTTGGGAGGAGGTTCTCTGTCGGTTGCCTTCCAGGACCTACTGCGCCGACGAGGTGGCCGCCAGGGCGGGGGGCGAGCCTCTGGTGGCCGACCAGGCCCGGATCATCGGCGCCCGGGCCCGGATCCATCTGGCCAGGGAGAGGGGGCTCTGGGGCTCCTCCGAGGGGAACGAAGAGGTCCGCAAGGCCCTCGTCTCCCTCTCGTTGGTGGGAGACCTCGCCGGCGCTCCCCCTTGGATGGAGAGGGAGATCCGTCTGGGAAGGGCGGACATGCTGGCCCTCTCGGCGGATCCCGCGGCGGGGTG
This sequence comes from Acidobacteriota bacterium, assembly GCA_023621955.1. Taxonomy (GTDB): domain Bacteria; phylum Acidobacteriota; class Aminicenantia; order JAMOAD01; family JAMOAD01; genus JAMOAD01. Next base: position 1,470 of record JAMOAD010000168.1, on the reverse strand, counting down.
GGAGGTCTACAACCAGGTTCTGAGCGAGTCCCCGGCAGAGGGAGAGGAGGGCGCCCTGGAAAGGGTGATCCCCTTCTGGTACGGGGCCATGAAGGCGACACTGGGGTTGAACTACCCCCCAAGGTACAGAGAGAGCCTAGAGAAGGGGTTTAACAAGACCCTGGGCCTTCTGGAGAAACGTTGGCCCCGGAACCCTTACGTCAGGATGGCCCGGATCTTCTCCCTGGCCGAAGAGAGGCCCCTGGAGGCCTTGACCCTCTGGGAGGAGATGGAGTACCGACACCCCTCCTTTGCCGAGTGGTGGCGTCAGGAGAGGGGCTCCCTCCTGACGCTCATCTTCTCCAGGACCGAGGGGAACGAAGAGATGAAGGCCTTCCTCGAAGAGAGGAGGAGAATCTCCGAGGCCTTCCTCAAGGAGGAGAGATGACCGTGAAGAGCGCAGGGGCTCCGTCCCTGCTGGAAGAGGTGCGCAGGCAGACAGAGGTGATGGGGCGTTACGCCCTGGAGACAGGGCTGGAGTTCCCCGGCGAGGGGGAGAGGCTCTGGGGAAAGATGGAGGGGGAGATCTCCCTGGAGGAGCTGACGAAACTGCACAGAATCCTCGCCCAAAGGGTCGCTCCGGCCACTCCCTTGACCTTGGAGGCGACCAGGGGAGGCTCTCTGACCGGGCGGATTCGGGAGGTGGCCATTCTCAAGAGGCTCTCCGCGATTTGCCTCGTCTCCCTGGGCCTCTTCCTGCTCTGTCTCCTTCTCACCTCTCTCCCCCTTCCCGAATGGTGTCGTGGGGTCAAGGAGGTGGTGCCGGTCTTTCTGGCCTCTCTCCTAGGCTCCTCCTTCTCCGCTCTCTTCACGGCCAACAGGTACGTTGTGGCCCGAACCTTCGACCCCCGATACGAGACCACCTACTGGAGCCGACTCTGGTTGGGAGTGGTGGCCGGGACCCTCCTGGCCCTCTTCGTCAAGGGAGGGGCGGCGGCGGGGCAGGACTCCGCGCTTCTTCAGGGAATCGGCCCTCTGGCGGCCGCCCTCTTGGGAGGCTACTCCGCGGAGGCGGTGGACCGGGTCCTGCGGCGGCTGGCGGAGACACTGGTGGTTCTGGTACGGGGGAGCGAAAAGGAGAGGCTCGAATCCCTCTACCGGGAGAAGGAGATCCGGGTGGAGGAGTCGAAGAGGCGGGAGGAGCTCTGCGACGAGATTCTCTCCCTCCCGGTCCCCCCCGAGAGCCGGGGGAGTATCGAGGAGGTCCTGGAGAGGTACAGGAACAGCTGATTCAGGACCCTCCAGTCCTCTTCCCCTGGAAGGACTCTTCCGTTCTCGGCCGGGGTGGTGTAGGCTAAGGGATGAGAGTGAGACGGAGAGAGACGAGGGCCCTGGGGGGCTCTTCCCTCCTCGTGGCAGGGAGGAGGTGATGCCGAACCGCGACCCCCACGTGATTCACGAGATGGAGCCCGCTCCCGGAGAGTTCCTGGT
>JAMOAD010000314.1 GCA_023621955.1 Acidobacteriota bacterium | reverse complement strand
CAGGGGAAAAGCTTTGACTTGCCATCCCGGAAGCAGTATAATAAACTGCTTAAGTTTTCCGGTTTTCATTCCTAAAATTCCTCTTAAGGAGTCATCCATGCTTTGGATCATCTTCTGGGTCGCCATCATAGGAATGCTGGCACTTGACCTCGGGGTCTTCAACAAGAAGGCCCATACCATCAAACTCAGCGAAGCCGTTCTCCAGAGTATCATCTGGATCGCCGCCGCCCTCCTCTTCGCCGTAGGGATCTACTTCTTCAAGGGCAAAGGCCCATCCATGCTCTTCATCTCCGGGTACGTCCTGGAGAAGTCTCTCAGCGTGGACAACCTCTTCGTCTTCCTCATGATCTTCAAGTACTTCCGGGTGGAGGACAAGTACCAGCACAAGGTCCTCTTCTGGGGCATTCTGGTCGCCCTCTTTCTCAGGGCCCTCTTCATCGGGTTGGGAGTCGCCATCATCAACCTCTTTCATCCCATCATCTACATCTTCGGCGCCTTCCTGATCTACACCGGTATCAAGATGGTCAAGGAACAGGACGAGGAGTTCGATCCTGACGCCAACCCCATCTTCCGCTGGATGCGTAAGAGCCTCAGGCTTCACAACGAGTTCGTTCAGGACCACTTCTTCATCGTCAAAGAGGGGAAAAAGTGGTGCACCATGCTCTTCTTCGTCCTCATGGTCATCAACGTCGCCGACCTGATCTTCGCCGTCGACTCTATCCCCGCTGTTCTCGCCATCTCCCAGGATCCCTTCATCGTCTATACATCCAATATCTTCGCCATCCTCGGACTCCGGGCCCTCTACTTCGTGCTGGCAGGAATCATGAGGATGTTCAGGCACCTTCACTACGGTCTCGCCCTCATCCTCGTTCTGGTTGGGGTCAAGATGATGGTCTCCAAGTGGTACCACCCCACGGAAGGGATGGTCTTGGGAACCATAGGCCTCATTCTTGCCCTCTCCATCATCGCCTCTCTGATCCAGAACAAGATCGACGAGAGAAAGGCGTTGGCCAAGACGGACAAGTAATCCGAAGAACCGAGCGGAAAGTTTTAAAGGGGCCCTCTCTTCGGGGAGGGCCCCTTTTTTTGTTTCCCGCGCTTCCCGAGGGGTATCTCCCTCAACAACCGAGTCTCTCTTCGGCAAACCTCACCCTTTCAAAGGGAAAGAGGTCCCCCTCTTCTGAGAGAAGGGAGCTCGGATGACTATAGAAGGGGTAGGGAACTTAGAGAATTGAGTAGCGCTGGATCCAGGTCTCCAGGTCTTGGGTCGCCCTTTCCGCCAGGGCTTTCCTTCTCTCCCTCTTCTCTTTGACCCTCTGTTCCAAGGGGTCCAGGAGCCCAAAGCTGAACTTGACCGGCTGGAAGCGGCGAAAGTCCGCCCGGGAGATCGCCCAGGCCAGGGAACCAAGGGCCGTCGTGGGAGGAGGGACGGCCAAGGGTTGGCCGAGGAGGGCACGAACCGCCATGAGACCGGCGAGCAGGCCCGAGGCGATCGCTTCGGTGTAGCCCTCCAGGCCTGAAAGCTGGCCGACGATGAAGAGGGAGTTGCGCTTCTTCGTTTGGAAGGTTCTCTCCAGAACCAGGGGGGCGTTGACGAAGGTGTTTCTGTGCATGACCCCGAAGCGGGTGAAGGAGGCGTTTTCCAGGCCGGGGATGAGGCGGAAAATTTCTTTCTGGGCACTCCAGGTCAGGCGGGTCTGAAAGCCTACAAGCTGGTAGTTTTCAGCCAGAAGATCGTCTTGACGGAGCTGAACCACCGCGAAGGGACGCTCCCCTGTGCGGGGGTCGATGAGGCCGACCGGTTTGAGGGGGCCGAAGGCAAGGGTTCGCTCTCCCCGGGAGGCGATCTCCTCGATGGGCAGACACTCCTCGAAGAAGGTCGGGTCCTCGGCCTCGTTCAGGGGAACCCTCTCGGCCCTGATGAGCGCGTTGTAGAAGCGGAGGTACTCTTCCTTCGTGAAAGGGGCGTTCAGGTAGTCGTCCCCCTCTCCCCGATCGTAGCGGGAGGCGGAGAAGACGACGGACCGGTCGATGGAGGAGGCTTCGACGATAGGGGCTGTAGCGTCGTAGAAGAAGAGGTTCTTCCGTTCCGTCAACCTCATCACGTCAATGGCGAGGTCTCCTGAGGTGAGGGGGCCGGAGGCGAGGATCACCGAAGCCTCCTGGGGAATCTTCTTGATCTCCTCCCTGACGACCTTGAGGTTCTCCATTTTGGAGAGCCCTTCGGTGACCGACTGGGAGAACTTCTTCCGGTCCACCGCCAAGGCATGGCCGGCCGGGACCCTTGCGTCTACGGCTTTCTCCAGGAGAAAGGAGCCGAGTCTCTGCAACTCGCTCTTGAGGAGCCCTCCGGAGGTATCGATGTCCAGGGATCCCAGGGAGTTGGAACAGACGATTTCCGCCAGTTCACCGCCTTTGTGGGCGGGGGTCATGACCTGGGGACGCATTTCGTAGAGGGTGACGGGGATTCCCCGTTTGGCGATCTGATAGGCGGCTTCACTTCCGGCAAGGCCGCCCCCTATGACGATAACGTGCTTATTTTCCATCTTTCTCCTCGTAGTTGCAGACAGGACAGTAGGTCTTCCCTTTCCCCTTCAACAGGTAAGTAAAGGAGCAGGAGGGGCAGGGTCTCTCCACGGGAGTGTCGTTGGTGAGGAAGTTGCACTTCGGGTAGAGGGAACAGCCGTGGAAGAAGGAACGTCTCTTCTTGGCCTTTCGTTTCACCAAGACGCCTCCATCCTTGTTGGGGCAGGGAAAGTTGGTCTTCTCGGAATCGGATTTGATGTAACGGCAGGTCGGATAGCCGGAGCAGGCGAGGAAGCGTCCGAAACGGCCCTTTCTCCAGACCAGGGGCTCCCCGCATTGGGGGCACTTCTCGTCGGTCGGCGTTGGAGGCTCCTTGGCGTTCTCCTTGTGGCCGCACTCCGCCTTGGAACAGAGGTAGTACTCACCGAAGCGGCCGCTCTTGAAGAGCATGGGAGAGGAGCACTTGGGACAGATCTTCTCGCTCTCCATTCCCTCCTTGCGGATATCCTTCAGCTCTCCCTTTGCCTTCTCCAGCTCTTGGGAGAAGGGGAGGTAAAAGTTTTCCAGGGCGGTCCGGAAGAGAAGTTTCCCCTCCTCGATCCGGTCGAGTTCCTCCTCCATCTGAGCCGTGAAGGTGACGTCCATGAGACGGGGGAAATGCTTCTCCAGAAGCTCTTCTATCACCATGCCCAGGTCTGAAGGGATGAAGTGGCCGGCCTCTTTGTTGACATAGTCCCTGTTCTGGAGGGTGGCGATGATGGTCCCATAGGTCGAGGGGCGGCCGATGTTCTTGTCTTCCAAGGCCTTGACGAGGGTTCCTTCTGTGTATCTCGCCGGAGGCTGAGTGAAGTTTTGCTTCGGTTCCAGCTCCAGGAGTTTCAAGGGGTCGCCGCTCTTCAACTCCGGGAGGAGGGTCTCCTTGGAGTGGCCTAAGACTTTAGTAAAGCCGTCGAAGAGGATCCTCTCCCCCTTTGTGGCCAGGCGGTAGGGCCCGGCGGCGACGACAACCTCGGTCTCTTCGACCCTGAGAGAGGCCATCTGAGTGGCGGTGAAACGGTCCCAGATCAGGGAGTAGAGTTTGGCCTCGTCCGGAGTGAGAAAGGACCGTACCCTCTCCGGGGAGAGGGAGACGTCGGTGGGGCGGATGGCCTCGTGGGCGTCCTGGGCCTGGGATTTGTTCTTGTAGACTCTGACCTTGTCGCTCAGATAGGCCTTGCCGAAGGTCTCTTCAACGTAACGCCGGGTCTCTTCGATGGCGGTGGGCGAGATTCTGAGCGAGTCGGTTCTCATGTAGGTGATGAGTCCCATGGGGCCCCGCTCACCGAGGTTGATCCCCTCGTAGAGCTTCTGGGCGATCTGCATGGTCTTTCGAACGGGAAAACCGAAGAGGGAGTGGGCGTTCTGCTGAAGGGTCGAAGTGATCAAGGGCGGTCCGGGGTCCCTCTTCTTCTCCTTCGCTTCCACCCTCTCGACGGCGTGGGGAAGAGTTCTCAGCTCCTTCTCGATCCGGTCGGCCCGTGCCTTGTCGGGGATCCAGAGTTTGCTCTTCTTCCCGAGCAACGGCACTTCGAAGCCCTCGGAGAGTTCCTTCGCCTTTTCGGGAAGAATCTCCTCCAGCTTGGTCCAGAAGCTCTCTTCTCCTCCCTTCTCTCGGGCTAGGAGGGAGCGGAAAGACCAGTACTCCTCACTCTTGAACTGTCGAATCTCCCTCTCTCGCTCGCAGATGAGACGAAGGGCTACGGATTGGACTCTCCCCGCGGAGAGGCCGTATTTGACCTTTGTCCAGAGGAGAGGGGAGATCTGGTATCCCACGAGGCGGTCAAGAACCCTCCTTGTGGTCTGAGCGTTCACCTTGTCCTCGTCGATATCGAGAGGCTTGTCGAAGGCCTCCTTCACCCCTCTCTCGGTGATCTCCCTGAGCCACACCCTCTTGATGGCGTCGTTGATCTTGGCCAACTCCTGGTAGAGGTGGTAGGAGATCGCTTCCCCTTCACGATCGGGGTCTGTGGCCAGGTAGATGTGGGAAACCCGCTTGGCGTAATCCTTGAGTTCATCGACGGTGGATTTCTTCTCCTTGAGAATCTGGTAATCCGGTTCGAACCCATGCTCGATGTCGATGCCCAGCTTGCTCTTGGGGAGGTCCTTCACGTGCCCTTTGGAGGCGATCACCTTAAATCCCTTCCCGAGGTACTTCCCGATAGTCTTCGCCTTGGAGGGGGACTCTACGACGACGAGGGTGGAGTAGGAGCCTGTCTCTCTGGAGGGAGAGGCCTTTGCGGTTGAACTCTTGCGGGGGGATGCCGCCTTTTCCGTAGCTTTCTTAGTGGTTCCCCTCTTAGGGGCCGCCTTCTTTTTCAGGGCGCTCTCTTCGCCGGTGGCGCTCTTCTTCCCCTTTGCCCTCTGGGTAGGGGCCTTCTTTGAGGCGGGTTTCTTTTCGATAGGGGCTTCTTCTTCGGGGACCGCCGTCGTTTTCCTCGTCATGGGTTCTCCTGGCTTTATTTCAGGGACTTCTTCTCGAACTCTTTCAACTTCTTGTAGAGTCTCTCCTCTTCGCTTGTCAAGACGATGGAGCTGTTCTTCTGGGTGCGGTAGATCTTCTTGATCCTGTTGAGGTCGACGGATAAACCGATCTTCTCAAAGGCTCGGGAGAGCTTGGGGTTTCTCTCCATGAGCGACTCATAGGAGACCACGATGCTCTGGGGGAGGTTCTCGTGGGCGGCGATCAAGGCGTTGTTGTTCTCGAACCAGCTCAGCTTAAAGTCTGAGATGCCCCGGCGGAGCATGCTGGCCTTGCAGTCGGCGGGGTGACGGAAGGTGAAGACGACCCTGAGATTCTTCCGGCCTATGTGACGGTAGAAAAAGAGGGCCGGAATCAAGACAATCTTGAGACCCGCAGGGGAGGGGAGGGCGTTGAGCCTCTCCACCACGGCGTTCATCTCCCGGGTGTTCTCTTCGGTCATAGCCTGTTCGACGAGCCTCTTCGAGAGCTCTTTCTCTCGGGAGAACTCGAAATACCCCTCCCGGTTGTACTCGTCCGCCTCGGTGTCGCATAGAAAGGTCGCCCCTCCGCTCTCTACCAGCTGACAGCAGAGAGAAGTCCCGCTCCTAGGGTGTCCTGCTACGATCACCGTAGGGCCGAGAGCCAAAGGGGTCGCGTCGCCGGGCTCCTTTCGAACCTCGTCTACCATGATTTTCTCCTTAATTTATGTCGGTGAGAAATGGGCATTATACCACACCGCAGGGGGGCTTCTAAAGAATCAGATGCCGTAGTCCTCTCCGGGAATCTCCCGCAGGTGTCTCTCCATCCACTGAACCGTTCTCCCCAAACCCTCTCGGAGGTCGACCTTCGGAGTCCACCCCAGAAGCTCTCCCGCCAGAGAGGCTCCGGCGAGGAGCTCCGTGACTTCGCTGGTTCCCGGCCTTATCCGACGCTCTTCGGTTGTCACCTCCAGGGTCCTTCCTACAAGCTCTTGAACCAACTCGACAACCTCTCCGACCGAATGGCTCTCCCCGTTTCCCAGGACGACGGCTTTGCCCAGGACCCGGGGGGAGAGGGAGGAGTCTATGAAGCCCCTCACCGTATCCTCGACGAAGGTGAAGTCTCTCCGGGGGGAGAGGGAACCGAGCCTGAGGGGCTCACCTCTCAGGGCTTGGACGATTACCGTGGGAATCACCGCTCGCAGGGATTGGCGGGGGCCATAGGTGTTGAAGGGCCTGAGAACGGTTACCGGAAGGTTGAAGCTGTGGAAATAGCTGAGGGCGAGGGCATCGCAGGCGACCTTCGAGGCGGCGTAGGGAGACTGGGGGTGAAGGGGATGGTTTTCGTCCATGGGGAGCCTCTGGGCGGATCCGTAGACTTCGCTCGACGAGGTGACCACGACCCGGGATGTCTTGTGTTCAAGGGCCGCGGAGAGGATGTTCATGGTCGAAAGGGTGTTGTTTTCCATGACCTCCCTGGGGTGGAGGAAGGAGTAGGGAACACCGATCAGGGCTCCCAGGTGGAAGACGGCCTCTACGTCAGGGAAGGCCCCCTTCACAGATTCCTGGTCTCTAAGGTCTCCGAAGTAGAGCTCGAGGTTCTCCCGGGAGGGAAGAGGAATCTCCGACAGGAGTCCCTGTCGGTTTCGGGAGGTGTAGCGGAGAAACGCCCTTACCCTGGCCCCTTCACGAAGAAGGGTTTCGGTCAGATGGCTACCGATGAAACCACCTGCGCCGGTGACGAGGACCAACCTGCCTTTCCAACCCCTATCCATAGTGAGAATCTACCACACTCGAAAAAAGTCATCAAGAAGTGTTCCTTGACAGGAGGGCGGGGATGTTCTATCATTCAAGACCCATGAACGTTCAGAAAAGGTATCGCTCCTTTTCTCTTCTTCTCCCCCTCGCGCTCTTCCTCCTCTCCGCCGGATGCGGTTACAGCCTCCGGGGCACAGGGAGCTCGCTTCCCTCCCACATCAAGAAGATCTATATCTCGGAATTCGAGAACAGGACTCCCAGGGCCGAACTGGGGCAGATTGTGACAACAGAGGTGATGAACTCTTTCATCTCCCGGTCCAACCTGGCCATGGTCGGATCTCGGGACGACGCGGACGGAGAGCTTCGCGGGCAGGTCATGAACTTTTCCGTCGTTCCTATGGGCGTCGAAAACGAGGGGGCGAGCAAATACAAAGTGATCGTCGCCGTCTCCGCGGAACTCGTCGACCTACGCAATGGACGCCTCCTCTACAAAAACCCTCAGTTCCTTTACGAAGGGGAGTATGAGATGAAGGAGGAGGGAGACTTCCTCTCCCTGGAGCTCACCTCCTTGAAGAAGATCTCCCAGGAACTCGCCACATCTCTGGTCACAACGCTTCTCGAAGGGTTTTAGGTGATCCGGAACTGGACCTTCTTCCTCAAGTCCCCTCCCCCTGCCGGACCGGTTCTCCTGGTGGGACCCGAAGAGGTCCTCGTGGGGAAACTGACCTCTTCCCTTGGGCCTGAATGGCGCGTGGAGAGGCGGTTCGCTTCGCGTCAGGAGGAGTTGCCGGAGCTGATCAAGCTGGGAAGGGAGGGGGATCTCTTTCAGAGAGGGAAGAGGGCTGTCGTCGTCGAGGTGGCTAGGGACTTTGCCTTAAAGAAGAAGAAAGACGCCGATTCCCTGCTCCAACTCCTGCCGGCTCTGAAAAACTATGTCTTCCTCTACGGACGAACCCTGAACAGCAGGAGTCGCTTCGTTGAGTGGATGCTCGCCCAGGGTGTCCCCGCCTACTACGTCTACCCCTTGAAAGAGGAAGAGAGGATCCGTTACCTGGAGGATCTTCTGAAAAAGGTCGGCAAGAGAGTCTCCTATGAGGTTCTCGACACCCTCTCCCGAAAGGGGCCCCAGGACCTGACCCTTCTGGAGGGGGAGGTGAGGAAGCTTCTCCTCTACATAGGCGACAGGGGCGAGATCACCCGGGGAGACTTAACCGCGGTCTCCTCCCTGGAGAGGGGGGAGGAGGTGGAAACCCTCTTGGCTCTCCTCTTCCACCCCCGAGCCCTCGGCATCCTTCGAGAGCTCCGCCGCCAAGGGGCCGATCCCAACTACCTTTGGGCGGCTCTCTCCAGACACCTTCTCTCCCTCTTCTGGGCATCCCTGTCGAAACGGGCCGGAGTCGGCGAAGAGAAGAGGGGAGGGTGGTATGCCCCAGCCGCCGTCAAAGAGCTCATCCAGTCGCAGGCTTCAAAGATCTCCGGGAAAGAGGAGAGGGTCGCGGACCTTCTTCGGGAGGGAGAGGGTGAGTTCAAGGGAGGGGGGAGAGAGAGGTTCGCCCTTCTTGAGGGTCTGATAAGGTCTCTGAATCGCTGAACTGTAAAGGATTTTACTGGTCTTGATTTTTTTCTTCTCTTACTCTATATTTTAGCATTCTAAGATGGGAGTGGCCATGGAGATCCGCGAAGTCGTCAAAGAGCTAGATTTGGAAGTTTTTGTCGAAGGCAAAACAGCTTCAGTGAACGGCGGCTACGTGTCGGACCTCCTCTCCGACGTCATGGCCAACGCCGACGAGGGGGCACTGTGGATCACCCTTCAGAGGCACATGAACATCATCGCCGTCGCCCAATTGAAGAAACTTCCTGCGGTCTTGATCACCGGCGGCGCCCAACCCGAGAAGGATGTCAGAGAGAGATCCTTGAAAGAGGGCCTTTGGCTTCTGGGGAGCCGGGAGTGTTCCTTCGCCGCCGCAGGAAAGCTGTACTCCCTGTTGAAGAGAGGTTGACTGCTCCGTTTCACTTTTTTCATAAAAATATCCGCACAGATAAAGGAGGCATCATGGAATGTCAGGAACTTCATATTCCCGATAATCCTCAATATCGGGAACTGAAGCGTATCATCGAGGAGTACCGTAACGTGCCGGGCCCTCTCATCCAGGTTCTCAACCGGGCCCAGAGAATCTTTGGCTACCTTCCCAGGGAAGTTCAGCTTTACGTTTCCCGGGAGCTCAACGTTCCCCTCTCTGAGGTTTACGGAGTCGTGACTTTTTACAACTTCTTCAAGACCGAACCCGTGGGGAAGCACATCGTCAACGTTTGTTTGGGAACCGCTTGCCACGTCAAGGGAGCCCAGAGGGTGGTCGACGCCTTGGCCAACGAGCTCAAGGTGGAGATCGGACAGACCTCCCAGGACGGGTTTTACACCTTGTCTACGGCCCGATGCTTCGGGGCTTGCGGCTTGGCTCCGGCCATGATGATCGATGACGAGGTCTACGGCCGTCTGACCCCAGGGAAGGCGGTTGAAGTCATCAAAGAGTTCCAGAAGAACGAAACAAACCAAAACTGAGGTTCTAAAGGAGGAAGCCATGAAGTTGGAAGATCTCAAGAAGATAAGAGAGAAAGCGGAAAAGGATATCGTCCTTCGGGATGGGAAATCCCGCATCAAGGTGACCGTCGGAATGGGAACCAGTGGAATCGCCGCCGGCGCCCGTGAAACTCTCAAGGCTTTTCTGGAGGAGATTGAGAAGCGTGGTTTGCACGACGTTCTGGTTACTCAAGCCGGAGAAAAGGGCCTCAGTTCCCACGAACCGGTGGTGACCGTTTCGGAAGAGGGCAAAGGACAAGTTGTTTACGGGAACGTCACCCGCGACGTTGCGGTCAAGATCGTTGCCGAACACCTTGTCAACGGCAGCCCGGTCTCTGCAAATATCATAGAAGTGAACAAGTGAGGGAGTCGAAGAGATGAAAAAAAGATTGGACGTTCTGATCTGCGGAGGGGGAGCCTGTCTCTCCTCTCACAGCCAGGACGTGAAGAATAAATTCATTGAAGTGTTGAAGGCCAAAGGGTTAACCGACGAAATCAACCTCGTCGAGACCGGATGCATGGGCCCCTGCGAAATGGGACCCGTCATGGTCGTCTATCCCGATGGTTCTTTCTATGTCCAGCTTACCGAGAACGATGTCGAACCTATCGTGGAAGAGCACTTCCTGAAGGGGAGACCCTACCAGAAGAAGCTCTGGGCCGCTCCGGAAGCCCGCAAGATCGTCGAGGAGAAGAGGCAGGTCCCCTTCTTCGAGAAGCAGCAGAAGGTTGTTCTCGCTCTCTGCGGGAAGATCGACCCCGAGAGCGTCGATGAGTACATCGCCAACCGGGGCTACGAGGCCTTGGGAAAGGTTGTCACCGAGATGACGCCTGAAGCGGTGATCGAGGAAATGCTCAAATCCGGCCAGAGAGGCCGTGGTGGAGCTGGTTTCCCGACGGGCCTGAAGTGGAAGTTCGGTAAGGCCAGCGAAGGGAAACAGAAGTATATCGTCTGTAACGCCGACGAGGGCGATCCGGGAGCCTTCATGGATAGGGCCGTTCTCGAAGGAGACCCCCACTCGGTGATCGAAGGTATGGCCATAGCCGCCTACTCCATCGGCGCCGACAAAGGGTTTGTCTATTGCCGTGCCGAGTACCCCTTGGCGATCAAACGGCTCGAAGCCGCCCTGAAGCAGGCGAGAGCCATGGGCCTTCTCGGAAAGAACATCTTTGAAAGTGGTTTCAGCTTCGACATAGAGGTTCGTATGGGTGCCGGCGCCTTCGTCTGCGGTGAAGAGACCGCTCTGATGGCCTCCATCGAAGGCAAGCGCGGTCAGCCCAGGCCCAAACCGCCGTTCCCCGCCCAGAAGGGTCTCTGGGGCCACCCGACGGTGATCAACAACGTCGAGACCTTGGCCGCCATCCGGCATATTATTCTCAACGGTGCCGATTGGTATGCCTCCATCGGAACCGAGAAGAGTAAAGGGACAAAGGTCTTCGCCCTTTCCGGTAAGGTCGTCAACACCGGTTTGGTGGAAGTCCCCATGGGAATCACCCTGAGGGAGCTGCTCTACGACATCGGCGGCGGTATTCCCAACGGGAAGAAGTTCAAGGCCGTCCAGACCGGGGGTCCCTCGGGAGGGTGCATCCCCGCGGCCCATATGGACACTCCCTTGGACTACGAATCCCTGACCAAGCTCGGGGCCATCATGGGCTCCGGCGGCGTCATCGTCTTGGACGAGGACACCTGCATGGTCAACGTGGCCAAGTTCTTCTTGGAGTTCTCCGTCGAGGAGAGCTGCGGCCAATGTGCCCCCTGCCGGATCGGCCTGAAGCAGATGCACGATCTTCTCGAAAAGATCTGTGAAGGGAAGGGGAAGATGGAAGACCTGGACCTGCTGGAGAGCCTGGCTCACACCATCAAGGCGACATCCCTCTGCGGGCTCGGACAGACCGCTCCCAACCCCGTCCTCTCCACCATGAAGTACTTCAGGGATGAGTACGAGGCCCACATCAAGGAGCAACGTTGCCCCGCGGGAGTCTGTAAAGACCTGATCTCCTACGTGGTGGACGAGAGCAAGTGTATAGGCTGTACGGCCTGTGCGCGGACCTGCCCGGTGAGCGCCATCAGCGGAGCTCCGAAACAGAAGCACCGGATCGACCCCAGCATCTGTACCCGGTGCGGTTCCTGTATCGTGAAGTGCCCAGTCAAGGCTATCTACATCGGCCCTGGCGCGGTTAAGAGAGAGGTGGAATCCAAGAAGCTTCATCTGGAAAAGACCTTATAAACCCACTTCATAGGAGGGGGAATGGATAGAGACGCCATTCTAAGAAAGTACCCACCCCAGAGCGAAAACCTGTTGGCACTGCTTCACGACCTCCAGGACGCTCGGGAGCTCCACTATTTGACCGAAGAGGACCTCAGGGCTGCGGCCGATCACTTTCATCTGCCACTCAGCTTCGTCCACGGGGTTGCGACGTTCTACACCATGTACAGTTTGCAACCACGGGGCCGTCATGTCATCCGTTTCTGTCAATCCCCCGCCTGTCACCTTATGGGGGGCGTTTCCGTCGGAAAGACCCTTCAGAAACTCTTGGGGGTCGATTTCGGCGAAACAACGCCGGACCACGAGTTTACCCTGGAGATGAGTTCTTGTCTCGGGGTTTGCGGTGTCGCCCCGGCGATGATGGTGGACGATAGAGTCTACGGGAACCTTGATGAGGAGAAGGTTGCTTCCATCCTCGAGAGCATAAGGAGGGAAAAATGAGCCTTTTCCGAACCCATATCCTGGTCCCTATCGACGAAAGCACCGTCCAGGCCGGAGTCTACAGCGTCAAGAAGGCTCTGGAGAAAGAGCTGGAGAAGCGGAACCTCTCCCAAGAGGTGAAGGTTCTCGAGAGCGGCACCGTCGGGATCATCGGCAAGGGTGTCATCCTTGTCATCTACCCCGATCGAATCTATTACTACAACGTTTCCGAGGGCGACATCCCCCTCCTTGTGGAGGAACACCTCGTGAAGGGTCGTATCGCCAAGGCATTAGAGCACTCCGCGGCTGAACTGAGCGGAGGGACGAAGGCCTTCCACGACATGGGCGCCCGAAAGGAACAGAGCCGGATCGTTCTGGACAAGGCTTGGAAGATCAACCCCGAGGAGATCGACGAAGTCTTGGCCGCCGGCGGGTACAGGGCCTTGGAAAAGGCCTTTACCGAAAAGATCACACCCCAGGGGATCGTCGACGAAATCACGGCCTCTGGTCTTCGGGGCCGCGGAGGCGCCGGTTTTCCCACGGGCCTCAAGTGGAAATGGGCGGCTCAGGAGCCGGGGTCGACGAAGTATGTCATCTGCAACGCCGACGAGGGGGAGCCCGGAACCTTCAAGGACAGACTCATCCTGGAAGGGGATCCCCATAAGCTTTTGGAAGCCATGATCCTGGCCGGGTATGCCGTGGGCGCCCAGAAGGGTTACATCTACATCCGCGGCGAGTATACCCTCTCGATCGAAAGGACCGAGAAGGCCATCGAGCAGGCCCGAAAGTACAATCTCCTCGGAGAGAAGATCCTCGGAACGGATTTCTCCTTCGATATAGAGGTAAAGAAGGGCGGCGGCGCCTATGTCTGCGGCGAAGAGACCGCCCTGATCGAATCGTTGGAAGGGAAGAGAGGAAACCCTAGGGTCAAGCCTCCCTACCCGATCAACAAAGGGCTTTGGCAGATGCCGACCCTTGTCAACAACGTGGAAACACTTTCCAATGTCCCCGAGATCGTCTTCCATGGGAGCTCCTGGTTCAAGGGCTTCGGTACGGAGAAGTGTCCCGGGACGAAAGTCTTCACCATTCTGGGCCATGTGGAGTTCCCCGGGCTCATAGAGGTGGAGATGGGAACACCCCTGAGGGAGATCATCTTCTCCTACGGGGGAGGCATCAAACAGGGGAAGAGGTTCAAGGCCGCCCTCTTAGGCGGAGCCGCCGGGGTCTTCATCTCCGACAAGGCTCTGGATTCGGCCATGGACTTCGAGAGTCTCAAAGAAAATAAGGCCGTTCTCGGTTCCGGCGCCATCCTCGTGATGGACGAAGAGACCTCCATCGTGGACATGCTCTTCTCCATCCTGAAGTTTTTCGCCCACGAATCCTGTGGACAGTGCGCCCCCTGCCGAATCGGCACCCAACAGCTTCTGAGACTTTGCTACGGTATCCGGGAGCGAGGCGGTTCCGAGGAGGAGCTGCAACTCATGATGAGCCTCTGCGAAACCATGCTCAACACCTCTCTCTGCCCC
>JAMOAD010000368.1 GCA_023621955.1 Acidobacteriota bacterium | reverse complement strand
CCAGGGGAGAGACCGGTGCCCCGAGAAGGGCTTCGGCCCGCCGGGCCAAGACCTCGTTGACGTTCATGTGGGTCGAGGTCCCCGCCCCTCCTTGGAAAGGGTCGACCACGAAGTGCTCCCGGTGCTTTCCTTCGAGGACCTCGTCGCAGGCCTGGAGGATGGCCCTGCCCTTAGGTTCCTCAAGGTAGCCCAACTCCAGGTTGGTGAGGGCGGCGGCCTTCTTGACGAAGACCATGGCCTCGACGAAGAGAGGGGAGACCCGGTAGGGGGAGATCGAGAAGTTCTCCATCGCCCTGAGCGTCTGTACCCCGTAGAGAACGCCCTCCGGGAGATCCCTCGCGCCGAGCAGGTCCTCTTCCCTTCTCACGGTTCCACCCACTGGGAGGTACCCTCTTTGAAGAGAAGGCTCTTGACTTCGACTCCGGGGATCTTCCCCAGCTTTCCGGAGAGGGCTCCGAGAGTGTCCGTAGAACCCTCGAAGAGGATGGCGATGAAGTTTCTGGCGGGAACTTCACTCCGGCAGGGAACACCCAGACGCCCTCTCAGGTGTTCGGCATACTGGGAGAGAAGGTTGTTGACTGCGGCGACGCTCTCTGGCTGCGTAACGGACAGCCCTATGACTCCCCAACGGAGAACCCTCTCAGGCCTCCCCTTTCCCCTTTCGTTCACTCTTCGCTCCTCGGTTCAGCTCTCTTCCTCGCCTCAGATAGAATCAAAAGATGCGCCCCGTGTCGTCCCCTTCTCAAGAAGGGGGCGACACGGACAACGGCACGTCCCTAACGGCTCAATCAATGGTGATGTTTATGGGTAACCTCTTTCTGGCAACTCCCGCTCTCCTGACTCCTCTCCCAATAGTTGGTGTGGAGGAGGCTGTGGCTCTTTTCGGAGCCCGGGGCGCCGAGGAATTTCTCATAGAGTTTCTGAACACCGGCGTTCTCATGGGACAAGCGGCAAGCCATCCCACTGTCCTCTTGGTAGAGGCCCTCACCGCGTCTGGCTCTACGGGCGAAGGTGCTTCCATAGGGCTGTCCGCCGCCGCCGACGCATCCGCCGGGGCAGGCCATGATCTCGATGAAGCCGTACTCCGTCTTCCCGGTGGCCTTGATCTGCTCGCGGACCTTGTTCAGCAACTCTCTGGCGTTTCCGAGACCGTGGGCAACGGCAACCTTGATCTTGAGGCCGTCGATGTCGACTTCGGCCTCTTTGATCCAGTTCATCCCCCTGACGCCTTTGACGTCCAAGTTGGTCAGGTTCTTCCCAGTCACCAGGAAGTAGGCGGAACGGATGGCAGCCTCCATGACGCCGCCGGTGGCGCCGAAGATGGTTCCGGCTCCGGTGTACTGGCCCATCAACTCGTCGGCCTTCCCTTCGGGGAGATTCTTGAAGTCGATCCCCGATTCTTTGATCATCCGGACAAACTCCCGGGTCGTCAGAACGTTGTCCACGTCCTGGAAACCGGAATCTCTCATCTCCGGCCTTCTCGCCTCAAACTTCTTGGCGGTGCAGGGCATGATGGAGACGCTGACGATCTTGCTGGGGTCGATGGAGTTCTCCTTAGCGAAGTAGGTCTTCACCAGGGTTCCGAACATCTGCTGAGGAGACTTGCAGGTGGAGACGAACTCCGCCATGTCGGGGAAGTAGGTCTCCATAAACTTGATCCACCCGGGAGAGCAGGAGGTGATCAGGGGGAGCGGCCCACCGGCCTTGATCCTTCTCACCAGTTCCGTCCCCTCTTCCATGATGGTCAGGTCGGCGCTGAAGTTGGTGTCGAAGACATAGTCGAAGCCGATCTGTTTCAGGGCGGCGTACATCTTCCCTACCGTCACGTCCCCGGGTTCCATGCCGAACTCCTCGGCAAGGCTGACCCGGATGGCCGGAGCCTCCTGGACAACCACGATCTTCTCGGGATCGAGAATGGCGTCCCAAACCTGTTCGACTTCGCTGACCTCCCGGAGGGCGCCGGTGGGACAGAAGGCTGTACACTGGCCGCAGTTCACGCAGGCGCTGTGACCGAGACCCTCCCGGAAGAAGGTGTTAACGTTGACCTCGATGCCTCTGTCGACAAAGTTGATGGCGTTGACGGTCTGGACATCGTTACAAACCGTGATACAACGTCCGCAGGCGATACACTTTTTAGGATCTCTCGCCACGGAAACGCTTGTCTGATCGAGCTCTTCATCGCCGACGATTTTGGCGAAGCGGTTCATATCCACGCCCATGTTGTTGGCCAGGTCCTGAAGTTCACACTTGCCGTTGGAGGCGCAGGTGGGGCACTGAACATCATGGTTGGAGAGGATCAGCTCGACCAGGGTCTTTCTATACTCACGAAGCTTTTTACTCTGGGTCTTGACGACGATCCCTTCTGAAACCGGGGTACAGCAGGCTCTCTTGGGCACAGGGCTCTTTTCGACATCAACGACGCAGATGCCGCAGGAGGCGGTGGGCTTCAGATCGGGGTGGTAACAGAGGGTGGGAATATGGATGCCCAGTTGTTTGGCGGCATCCAAAATCGTTGTCCCATCGGGGACGACTATCGTTTTACCGTCGATGACGACGTTTACCGTTTTCGGCATTTCTAATGTTTCCTCCTTGCTTGCAGGGTTATGTTCTCTTGGGTTTATTGAGAAATTCGCTCCGGAAATTCTCCAGAGCGCTCTTTACAGGCATGATCAACGATTGGCCCAGGGGGCAGAGAGAGGTGTTGAGCATGGTTTCGCAGAGGCTCATCATGAGTTGCAGCTCCTCCTCGGAACCGCCTCGCTCCCGGATACCGTAGCAAAGTCTCAGAAGCTGTTGGGT
>JAMOAD010000041.1 GCA_023621955.1 Acidobacteriota bacterium | reverse complement strand
GATACTCCTTCGATGAACTTGTCGGGACTGACCTGATGAAACTCTTCGACGGCGAGAACCAGCAAATCATCGAAGAGCAACTGGAAAAAAGGAGGAAGGGTGACTGTGAACCCTACGAGGTGAGGTGGAAGACCAAGGGGGGGGAGAGTGTCACGACGATCGTCTCGCCGGCGCCACTCTACGGTGAGAAGGGCGAGTACAGGGGGAGCTTCTCGGTGGTCACGGACATCTCCGAGAGGATCAGAAACGAAGAGGAGAGACGGGAGTTGCAGAACCAGCTGATCCAGACCCAGAAGCTCGATTCTCTGGGGCGGCTGGCCGGAGGAATCGCCCACGATTTCAACAACATCCTTACGGTGATCATGGGGCAGGCCCAGCTGGCTCTGAAGAGGGGGGCCGGCAGGGATTCGGAGTCCCTGGAGAGGATCCGAGGCGACGTCAGGACCATCCACGAGGCCGGGGAGAGGGCCGTGGGCCTCATCAGGCAGTTGCTGGTCTTCAGCCGCAAGCAGGAGTCTCGGAGCGAGGTTCTCAACGTCAACGAGGTGGTGTCGAACATCCTGAAGATGCTTAGGCACATCATCGGGGAGGACATCGCCCTTGAGACGAGGCTCTCCGTCCCCCTCGCCTCGGTGAAGGTCGACCCGGCCAGGCTCGAGCAGGTTCTGATCAACCTGATCGTCAACGCCAGGGACGCCCTCGCGGAGAAGGGGCAGGGGAGGGAGAAGAGGATCACCATCGAGAGCAGGGAGGAGTATGTGGAGGAGGGGAACCTCCTCTTGAAGGGGAGCGGTTTACCCGGAGAGTACGTCGTCCTCTCGGTGAGCGACACCGGAATCGGGATGAGCGAGGAGGTGAAGGAGAAACTCTTCGAGCCCTTCTTCACGACCAAGGAGAGGGGGAAGGGGACCGGGTTGGGGCTCTCCATCGTTTACGCCGTTGTCAGGCAGTACAACGGGATCATCAAAGTCGACAGCGTCTACGGGTACGGAAGCACCTTCGAAATCTACCTTCCTGCCTGCACCGAAGCCCCAAAGCCAAGCGTGGAGAACGGAGGGGAAGAGGACAAGGGCGGGGGGGAGGTGGTCCTTCTCGTCGAAGACGACGAAGGGGTGCGGAACTTCGCCCGGGAGGTTCTGACGGAGAACGGGTACCGAGTCTACGCGACTTCGGGAGGGGCGGAGGCGTTGGGGGTGATCCGGTCGGAGGGTGTGAAACCGAAGCTTCTCTTCACGGACCTGGTGATGCCCGGGATGAACGGTCTCACCCTGACCAAGAAGGTGGCGACCCTCTTCCCGGAGATCAGGGTTCTCATCGCCTCTGGGTATTCGGAGTACGATAAGGAGGAGATCGGGGAGGCGAAGCTTCCGGAAGGGCGGGTTCACTTCGTCTCGAAGCCCTACACCCTCCAGGAGATCGTTCAGAGAGTCCGCGCAGCCTTGGCCTCCCCCTGAGGGAAGATTTCGCTCCCGACGTTTTTCCCCCTCTGGTGGAGTCCTCGAGAAGGGGGGGGAACCCTGGGAGAGAGGCTACTCCTCGTTCTCGTCGAGGATGTCGAAGGGTTCTTCCGGCGGCGGTTCGGCTCCCCGGAGGAGAAGCCTGGCGGGCCCTGTCAGACGGACCCCGGGAACCAACAGGTCCTGCTCCTGTTGATCGATCATCCCCCTCTGGACCATCTTGGAGGAGATGATGCGGTAGTAGGCCTGAAGCCAGGGCCGGAGGTGCTGTTCCTGGTCGAAGAGGTAGAAGAACTTCTTGGGTCTGGGAACGATGCAGGCAAGGTAGATGGCCTCGGAGAGGGAGAGTTCGGAGGCTCCCTTGTTGAAGTAGAAGCGCGACGCCTCTTCGGCCCCGTAGATTCCCGGGCCCCATTCGATGATGTTCAGGTAGATTTCGTACATCCGCTCCTTGGGGATCAGACGGTTCTCCTCGATCAGCCAGGTGATGATCATCTCCTCGACCTTGCGTGCCACGGTCTTGTACTGTTTGAGGTAGAGGTTCTTCACCAGCTGCATGGAGATGGTGCTCCCCCCCCGGACGAACCGTCTCTCCCGGAGGTTGGCGGAGATCGATTCCCTGAAGGGGTCGATGAGGATCCCCCGATGCCTGAAGAAGGCTCCGTCTTCGGAGATCAGGACGGCGTTGCGTAGGAGCGGAGAGATCTCCTCCAAGGGACGGAAGCTGGGGTTTTCCGGACCCACCGGGAAGGTGCGCACCGCCAGGTCCTTCTCGTAGGCCGTGTAGAGGAAGGGGCCGTTCACGGCACGGAAATTCACCCTGCCGAGCCTTTCGATCCGGAAATCGCCTTTGTCCAGTAACCCTTCCAGGCGGACCGACTCGGGGTGAGCGAAATCGACGAAGAAGTCGAGGGCCGCCGTGAGGGTTCCCCGGGTCTGAAGTCCGTCCAGGTTTCGGAAGAGACCGGAGGGGAGGGAGCTGAAGAAGTCATCGGCGGAGAAGCTGACCCGCCGTAGGGTGAGGGCCAGTTGCCGGGCCGGCCAGCTCTGGAGCCTGAGGGTCGGCTGAAAGTTCAGGCGGTGGACCCGAACCCGGGTGGGGGGGAGAAACTCCAGCTCACCGGGGCCGATCCGGACGGTGTAGTCGGCGGCGAAGTCGGGGAAGCGGACATCCTCCCGGGCTAGCCGGGGGTGGTTGAGGGTCAGCCCCTTGACGGCCAGGGACCCCTCCAAGGAGAGGGTCTCCCCGTGGAGGCCTTCTCTCCTGAGGCGGAAGTCGAGGGAGTCGAAGCCCACCCTCAGACCCCACTGTCCGTCCACGAAGGGGAGGGTGCTCCCCTTC
>JAMOAD010000232.1 GCA_023621955.1 Acidobacteriota bacterium | reverse complement strand
GCCCCGGGAAGGCCCAGCCAGGCGTCGGCGCCGATGAGGCCGACCACAAAGGCGGCAAGGCCTAAAAAGAGCAAGAGCAAGGAGAGGAGAAGGACCCTCTTCCTTTGTCTCTCCCTCTCTCGGCTCCAGAGCCCGGCCCCCTCCAAGGATCCCTCCAAGGCCTTGCGGTACCCTTTGCTCCCGAAGGCGAGCGTCTGAAAGAGTGAAAGGAGGGAGACCTCCCGCTCGGTGCCCTTTCTTTTTCCCTCCAAGAGGGCGATGGCCTCCTGCTCCCAGGGAGCGAGGGAGGAACTCTCGTTCCAACGGAGCAGGTACTCCTTCCCCCCGGAAAGGAGCGCGCCCTTGCAACAGTGAACGCTGGCCACACCCCGTATGGCCAAATCCACCAGGGTCGCCCAGAGGGAGGAGGGTTCGACATCCCCCCGGAGGGTTGCCAAGACGCCCGCCAAGCCTGGGGGAGTATCGTCGGGAAAGCCCAAGGAGGGGGTGGAGGGAGGAGTCTCCCTCTTCAACTTTGCCCGGAGGCGGAAGAGAAAGAACCCTCCCACCAGGAGAACCACGAGGAAGGCCTCGCCGCCTCTGAGAAAGAGGGAGGATTCCCCCTCCGGGAAGGACCCTGCTTTCCGCCTTTGTGGGGAAAGGTCCGAGAAGAACTCTCGGGGGAGAGAGAGTTCCAGGACCGGAGAGTCTCCTTGGGAAGGGATCGTTCCCCACTCCTTCTTCCAGAGCCCACCCCACTCTTCGCGCCATCCCCCTCTCTGCAAGGCGGCAACGGTCTGAGGGTCTGAGGAGGGGAGGAGAAGAAGGGTCTGAGCGCTTTCGATCAGGTAACCGCGGTCATCGGGAAAAGGTTTGAAGCGGTAGGTTCCACTTTCATTACCGATCTTGACGATATCATCGAGAGTATAACGCAATGTGAAGCGCCGGGAGAGGTTCTCGGTAGGAGAGAAGACCCATTTGACCCGGAGTTCACGGTTCACGCTTTTCCGCTCTCCTCTGGGAAGACCCTCCGCCGGAAGGGGGAGGCCGTCCATGAGGATCTCCTCGATTCTCCCCCCTCCTCTCCGCTGAAGGGGAACCGTCCGAAAGACATAGGAGAATCGTCCCTCAGTAAAGAGGTAGAGGTTTTCCTCCTCCACCGCCAGCCCTCCGTCCCGAAGGGGCTCAACCCGAACCGTGGAGCGGAGGACTTTGTACTCTTTCGCCTGAAGTGGTAAGAACAGAAAGAAAAAGAGAATACAAGAAAGGGATCTTCTCATTCGACGCCTCTCACGCCTCAAAGAGAAAAGGAGTTGACCCTTTTTTATAGCACAATTCCGTCGAAGGGAGAACAAAGAACCTTTCACCGCCAAAGGCAACCGTTCCCTCCGTAGAACGTATGTTCTCTATCTACTCACTGGGAGGATTCGATGAGACAACTCCTTTTTCCCTTGATCTTTCTTCTTATCACCTTCTCGCTCAGCTCCGCGGAGCCTCTCACTCCGGAAGAGTGGTTGCGCCTGGGCCCTTTTTCCCTGAAAGGAAGTGAACAGGCCCTGAAGACACCCACCCAAGGGGCTGAGTTTTCTTTCTTCTCCCTCCGGGGATCCGTTCCCGCCGAAGAGAAACCGGTGAGCGGCATCGGCTCACCCCTCTGGCACAAAAGCACTCCCCGTTTCACCGGAGCCGAAGAGCCTCAGGCTGCTTATTTGGCCCTCTACCTGGAGGCGGACCGCTGGGTTTGCACGGAGATGAAGCTGGAGGGAGAGCTCTCCACCACGGTGTATCTGGACGGCCAGAGGCTCTCTTCCCCCTACAAGTTCTCCCTCCCCACAGGGAAGCACTCCTTGATCATCGAAGCGTTCATCCCCGCAGGGAAGGGAAAAGAGTACCCTCTCAAACCCCTCTTCTCGACGAAACCGGCGGAGGGTCTTCGTTTCTCCCTGGACCCGAAGGGGCCCGTGGGCTTCGCCCAGGTTCTCAACCTGGTCAGGGTGAACGGTTTGGAGCTCTCCCCGGACGGGCGGATGGCGGTTCTCTTCCTCTCCCAGAGCCTCGACGGAAAGAACTCGCGACATTGGATGGAGATCCTTTCCACCGACGACGGCCGAATCCTCTTCAACACCTCGGAAATCCATGATATCACCTGGTTCCCCGATTCCCGCCGCTTTCTTTACACCAGCACGGAGAAGGACCTCACCTCCTTGATCGTCCACGACCTCGGCGACAACAGCCGGAGGGAGATTCTCACCGACGTCGCCGATTTCGGGTCTTTCCAGCTCAGCGAAGACGGTTCCCTCCTGGTCTACTCGGTCATGGAGAAGAAGGAACCCAAGGGCAAGGGGTACAAACAGATCCAAGACGTAGAAGACCGCGCCCAATTTCCGCGGTTTCGCAGCTCCTTCATCGCCCTGAACATCTCCACAGGACTTCGAACCCCTCTCACCTCTTCGCAGGAGGAGTTTGACATGGCCCTTCCCTCCCCCAAAGGGGATAAGATCCTGCTCCTCAAGACCCCCTACGTCTACGACCGCAGGCCCTACACCAACAAAGAGGTCTTCCTTCTCAACCTGGCCGACATGAGACGGGAGCACCTCTTCTCGCAGCCTTTTCTCAGCAGCCTCTCCTGGTCTCCCGACGGGAAGAGCCTTCTGGTCATTGCCGGACCCTCTTCTTTCGATAACATCGGCAACCCTCTTCCCAAAGAGCGCATCCCCAACGACTATGACCAACAGCTTTTTCTCTACTCACTCTCCGAGAAAAAGGCCAAAGCCCTGACGAAAGATTTCAACCCTTCCGTAGGCTCAGCTTTCTGGAGTCCT
>JAMOAD010000256.1 GCA_023621955.1 Acidobacteriota bacterium | reverse complement strand
CTTTCCCCTTTTACCCCCTCCGGGAGGGAAGATCGATCAGATTTTCGGTCTCCCTCCCTTCTTTTTTTAGCCCCTATTCGTGGCTACCGTCTCTCCCCTTCTTGCGCAAAACCCTGATTCCGTAGACCCCTCCGGTCTCGCCTCCCGGAAGGGCCTGAAACCGAAGGGTCACCCTCCTCTTGCCGGCAAGAAGCTCCGGCGGCAGGGAGTACTCCCTCTGAAAGAACTCCTCCCTCTCTTCGGGAGTCACCCTGTCCATCCTCTCCTCCCCTATCTTCACCCCGTCCACGGAGAGGGTGAAGGTCCGGTTTCCCCGTTCGTTCCTGTTGTAGGTCACCATCAAACCCAGGGGAGAAGGCTCAACGGGAATGTCGAAGGAGAACCACCCCTTCGCCCTACGGCCGTATCGTCCCTTGAGCTGGACAGGCTCCGTCTCCTCACCCCGCTGGTTGAAGTCCCGTTCGCTCTGCATCTGACCGGGCTGAACGAAGACCACCGTATTCTCCTGGAGCCTCCTCTCCTCCTCCCGAGCCGCGATCAGCTCCGCCGAGCGGACCTTCCACCTCTCCGGCGTGAGTAGGTCCCAATAGGCCGCGTAGATTCTCCTGTGGAGGCGGTAGAAGGGAACCAGCTCCACGTCCAAATCCCTCCCCGCGTTGTGGGTGCGGAAGGAGCCGGGCTTGCCCGGAACCGGAAGAATCCATCGGGAGAGATCCCCCGGATCGGCCACGAGGACAGGGGTCTTCGGCCTCAGCGCCGGGTCGGCCCTCTCGTCCTCTTCGGGCCACCTCACGTTTTCCGGACCGAGGTCGCCGGCCAGGACGAGGGGGCCCCAGAGGATCGCCGCCCTCTCCGGGTTGTCCGCAAGGGTCTCCAGATGGAGCTTCTTGGGCAGGTAGATCTCGACCCGATCCCCCCGTTTCCAGAGCCGACGGATCCGGACATAGGAGCCCGGAGAACCGGTATCCCTCTGCTCCACGCCGTTCACCTTCAGGGAGAAGCCCTCTCCCGCCCAGGAGGGGCGACGGAGGGCGATAGTCAACTCCTGAGGCCTTCCCTCGGTGACCGAGAAGAGGGCTTCGTCCCCTTCAGGGAAATCCGTCTCCACCTTGAAGCTGAGGTTGCGTGCCCTCCAAACCCCCTCGGAGGGGGCGTAGAGGTTCACCCAGAGGGTCTCTTTCGAGGTGTAGTAGATCCCGTAACCGTGGAGGGCATGGCTCTCCATCCCGGAGCCGACACAGCAGGTGAAGCTCTCCTCCATGTTCTGGTACTCCCGGGAGACGCTTCTCCCCACCGGGACCATGTAGCAGGTCTCCCCGTTTTCGGGATCCATGGAGCCGAGGATATGGTTGAAGAGGGCCCGCTCCAGGAAGTCGGCGTACTCGATCCGAGGCTCCAGGGCGAAGAGGAGGCGTGCCATCTTGAGCATGTTGTAGACATTGCAGGTTTCCGCGGTCCTCCCCTCGGTCATCTCGTCCAACCGGTCCGGTGCCCCGAAGTACTCGTTACGACCGTTGCCGCCGGTGGCAAAGCTGTGGTGGAAGGCCACCCTGTCCCAGAAGAACCTCGCCGCCCTCACCTCCCCCTCGTCGCCGGTGTAGAGGTAGCGGACCAGGGAGCCGAGAAGCTTGGGAATCTGGGTGTTCCCATGCTTTCCCTGGAGGATGTCCTCCCCCCGGGAGAGGGGATCGACTATGGCCCTGTGGTGGAACCGGTCCGCCAGGGAGAGCCATCTCTTCTCCCCGGTATCCCCGTAGAGGTCCACCAGGACCTCGTTCATCCCCCCGAACTCCGTCTCCAGCATCCTCTGAACCTGCTCATCCTTCAGCTTGCTCAGGATCCCCTCCACCCAGGCGGCGAACCGAACCTCCACCTCCAGGGCCTTCCGGTTCCCGGTGAGGCGGTAGGCGTCCCTCAGGCCCGCGAAGATCTTGTGCTGAACGTACCAGGGGGACCACATCCCGTTGAGGTCGAAGCCGCCGGAGCGGATCTCCCCCGCCCCGAGCCTCTTGTAGAGATCCTTTCCGGGGGTGTTCTCCCTGTCGGTCTGGGCGCCGATGTACCCATCCCCCTGTCCCTCCTGGACGGCCTTCAGCTCATCCACTAAGGCGTCGGCCCTCTCCTTGAAACGCCTGTCCCCCGTGGCCGCCCACAGGAGGCTCACGCCGGAGAGGTAGTGCCCCGCTATGTGACCCGTCAGCTGACGGTCCTTTCCGTCCCAGCCGCCGTACCCTTCCGCCTTTGCCTTGAGCCCCGCGGATTCCCGGAGGAAGGCCGCCATCCGGTCAGTGTTCAGGGAGAGCAGGTACCTCCCGTTCATATCCTGCGCGCGCTTCAGAGGCCCGCCGGTGAGACGGACATCGGTCAGGGGCAAGGGGTCGGCCCTGTTCTCGACAACCCGCCTCGGGTGCCTCTCCTGGGCGGGGAAGAGGGGACACAGCAAGGCGACCAGCAGGACTCCCAGGGTGAGGATCTTCTTCATAGGCTCTCTCCTTCGGTGCGACGCACCGGATCTCTCGGTAGACACTTCTCTCTCTTCGGGTCTGTTCGGGGCTTTGCCGAAAGCCGGAAAGCCCGCTCCTTCGTTGTTCTGTCGTGTTTTACGGCCTTCAATTTTGTCAATACTTCCAAAAAAGGGCTTACGTATCTTGTTTGTCAAAGTTCAAGCCCCCTGGTTTTGATGTTTTCCGCCCCCTTGCCACGAGGAAGCGTCTAACCGAACCTCTCGAAACCCCCTCCTGGAGGCCATCAGAGGGAGACCTCGCATCCGAAGGCCAGGGCCGAGAAGAGCACCGTCGTCGATC
>JAMOAD010000342.1 GCA_023621955.1 Acidobacteriota bacterium | reverse complement strand
AGAGGCGCCTGAAACTCCTCCCAGAGGTCGTAATACTCCCTTAACCGGTGGCAAAGCCAGAGGGTATGGCCTGGATGGTTCAGAACGAAGGTAGGGTACCGGAAGGAGACAACCCGGTCGATGGGGCGACCGTTCCCATCGTGACGAAGGTCGATGGCGGCGGTGGCCCCGTAGGCCAGCAAGACCTTCCCGAGAGGGTTCATGGGCGTGAAAACCAGCTCCGCCTCGTGACCATAAAGTCTCAGGCTCCTCACAAGCTCACGGGCAATGACAAGGTGCCCTCCTTCAACGAAGGGGACATCCGGGATGGCAACGGCTACCTTCATGCTTCCTCCTCCCCCTGGAGACGACGACCTCTCTCGGGAAACCGGCCGGGGGTGAAGCCGAGAGACCTTCTCTTCTTCGAAAGGGTTCGAAAAGGCATTTTAACAAGGATCCGCTCTCTCTTCAAGGGCGGTCGGGCCCCCTCTCATCCCGACCCTCTCCGAACCCGGGTGGCGCGGGAAGAGTTTTTCCACTCCGGGGTCGTACCCCTGCAGAGGGGAGCCTACTGGGCCTCCAGGGTGAGTGTGGGCTCCACCAGATCCCTATGGATGAAGCCGAACCACCGGTAACCTCCGACCTCCCCCAGGAGGGGAAGCATCTCCTTGTCGTCGGTTCCCAGGAGCTGAACCGGCGTTCCCTCCGGGAAGAGGGCCACCACGGGAGAGTCCTTTCTCTCGTCCAGGTGGATCCGTGCCCAAGGGATCGCCTTCACCTTGGCCGCGGTCAGAGGGAGGGACCCATCCAGCCTCTGAAGGTAGTCCTCGAAGAGGTAGCCCTCCAGGTTCTTTCCCTTGTCCGGGAACACGACCTTGACCCAACCGCCGCCCTCTTCTTGGGGGGCAAAGACCATCCCCCGGGAGACCCTGCCGATCACCGGGGTCTCGACTCCTGGGCCTCTGCGCAGGTTCACCCCCTCGGCGGTGACCAGGAAGAGCTCTTCCGAACCCAGGAGGGCCAAGGAGAAGAGCGGTGCCAAGAGAAGGCAGAGACCCCTTCTCACTCCCCTCATAGGCTCACCGTGTTGGAGAGAGCCAAGGGCTCCCCCTTCCCGCCTAAGAGCACCACCCGGTAGCTCCGCTCACCCCCGTCGGCCTGGGAGTCGACAAGCTCCCAAGGGCCTTCGGTGAGCGAGGTCCCCTTCACTTCCTGAACCCTCTCCCAGGCTCCGTTCCCATAACGTCTCTCCAACCTGTACGCGCCGACCGGAACCCGGTCGGGGTTGCCCGCTTCCAGCGTCAGCGTGACTCCCCCCAGGGGGGCCGCTGGTGAACCTCTCCGAACCCTTTCTCCGGAGAGGAAGGGGGAGAGGTTCCGGCTCGCCACCGAGAGGCTCTCCGCTCCGCTCAAACCTTCGTCGTCGTAGACGACGACCTTCAGCTCGTGGAGGCCGTTCTTCCAATTCCTCGTGTCCATGGTCCAGCGGAAGGACCACTCCTTCGACCCCGTGACCTCCGCTCCCTGAAAGTTCTGCTCTCCTCCTGAAAACCCTGGCTGAGAGCTCTCCGCGCTTCCGGAGGCTGTCGGCCACGCCTCGGGAGAGGGAGCCCTCTTTGAGTCGGTATCTTTCCAGGAGATGACGGCCATGACCCCCTCCGGAACCTCTTCGGGAGCCTTCGGGTTCCAGTACCCCCCTTCGTTCACGATCCTCTGGGCGAGGGGAAGATCGCTCCCCGGCGCCCTTCCGCTCACCAGAATGGTCTGAGGATCCAGGAAGGCAACCCTCTCCGCCAGGAGCTGGGTGAGGAGGATCTCATCCCACTGCTCGGCCATGGGATCCCCCACCAGGAGAAGGTTCATGCCGGATCTGTAACCAAGGGCCGCCACTCGGCCAAAACCCTCCGCGGAGAGGAGGAAACGCTCCGCCCCCCACTGCCTGGCCACCTTGAAGGTCCGGTCGGAGAGGGTAGCAACCGCCGCACCCGGCCCCGCCTCGAAGAGGATCACCCTCCCCTTGGGGAGGGCGGCCAAACCCACGGGATTCCATCCCTGGTGGTCCATCTCCCAAAGGGGAGAGTCGTCGGTCTTGACGAGCAGGAGGTTGTCCCCCAGAGCCGCGGTGGTCCCGTCGGAGGCCACATCCCAGAGCCCGGAAAAGGTCTTGAAGAGCATCAGAAGCTCCTCCCTCCCGGGGTTGTCGATCTTTCTCCGGAAGAGGGCTGTCATTCCCGCGTAGGCCCGCATCTCATAGAGCCTTCGAAGGGAATCGATTCGGAAGGAGGAGATCCCATCCCCCAAGTGGCGTTCCAGGGAGACCTGGGCGCCATCGCGAAGATCCTCCAGGAGCCAACTCTCCACTCTCGGGCTCAGGACGAAGCTCTTCCCCCAGCCGTCGTCCAAGAACTTCCCGTTCAGGGGAAAACGCTTTTCCAGGGTGGAGAGGCTTCTCCCGTTCAGGAGCCAACCCCGGCCCTCCCCGGTGACGACAAGGCCCAGGGGAGCGGAGGGAGAGGGCACGGACCCCTCTGCCGAGAGCGTCGAAAAATCGCCCTTAAGGGGGAGGTTCAAGCTCTCCTCCTCAGGGGCGATCCCCTCGGCGACAAGGACTCCGTCCACATAGAGATCGGCCATCTCGACGCTTCGATCGTCCGACGCCTTCGCCCTCACCGTCAACACTCCAGAGACCGGAGCTCCGTCCAAGGGGGAGAGAACCTTCAGATTCGGGGGAGAGGAGGGAGAGTTAATGTTCACGTTGACCCAAGCCACCTCCGAGGCCAGTCCCGTAGTGTCCAGGGCCCGGTAGGAGAAGTGAACCGTCCCGGAG
>JAMOAD010000083.1 GCA_023621955.1 Acidobacteriota bacterium | reverse complement strand
GATGGGAACGTAACGGCCGACGTACATGTGGAGGCTCCACCCCTTCAGATGAGGGCCCATGCGGAGCTTGAGATCGATCTTGGGCTCTGGTCGGAAACCGTAGGCTTTACGGTCAGCCTCTAAGGAGAAGAGAATGAAGATTAAGAGGGAGTTTCTCTTCATAGCAATAGTGGTTTTTCTCTTCCTCTTCCCCCTCCTGGGAGCGGAAAAGGGCGGAGGTTTGGCAGTCCTTTCCGAAGGGGAGGGGAAGGTAAAACTCCTATGGTTCACCCCCAGGGGCCATTGGCCCGAAGGGGGGTGGAGAGTGGAGGACGCTTCCGGACGGGTCTTGGGAGTTGTAAAACCGGGGGACCCCAAGGCTCTGGAACCGCTTACCTCAGACCAACGTGAGCGATGGGAGAGGGTTAAACCCTTCTTTGAGTCTCAGCGGGAACGGACCCAGGTTGCCGAAGACATGGTGCGTCTGATCGCGGTGACCGATTTCTCTCTGGCCAAGGCCTTCGGGATGGCTTGGCAGGGCGGGGGACTCTCTCCAGGGAGGAGAAGCTTCCGAGTCGTCGCCTTGAACGCGAAGGGGGCTTCTCTCCCAAGGGTTCTCTCTTCCCCCCCGGTGGATCCCTTCCTTCCGGATCCTCCCCCTGGGCCGCCGGTGAGGTTAAGAACGCTTCAAGAGAACGAGGGGATGGTTCTTTACTGGGGAAAAGGAGAGGGCAAGCATCTCTTCTACCGGGTTGAAAGGAGCGATCCCTCTGGGAAGAGGGCTCTCTAGACGGAAAAGCCTCTCTTCCTGGGGGTATGGTGGAAGGAAACTCTTCCCGCCTACGTCGACCGGAAGGGTTTGAGCGGCGGAACTAACGCCTACAGGGTTTGGGGAGTGGATCTCTTTGGACGGTCCGGTGTCTCCGCCGAATGTAAAGGGGAGTATGTGCCCCCGGAAACATGGATGCCTCCGCTCTCGGTTGACGCCAAAGGGGAGGGTGGAAGAGTCGTGCTGCGCTGGAGAATGGGGGAAGACTCCAGGGTCTCCACCGTAGTAGTGGAGAGGGCCATGCTTCCCGAGGGTCCCTTCGAGAACCTGACCCCGAAGGGCGTTCCTCCCCAACCCGCTCTCTTCGAAGATCGGGGGGTCAAGGGAGGGGTGAGTTACTTTTATCGGGTTCGCGGCGTCTCCGGAGGCGGAAATTTGGGAGTTCCTTCGGACACGGCCATGGTGAAGGTAGTTGGTTCCGGACAGCTCCCTCGGATCGAAGGGTTCAAGGCCGAACTCGGAAGAACGAGGGTCCGATTGACTTGGAGCCCCGCGGTCGACACGGCGGGTTACCTTGTTGAAAGAAAGAGCTTGGGCGGCGATTGGGCGAGACTCAACCGGGAGATCTTTTCGAAGACCCTTCTGGACGATCCCCTTCTCGCCGAGGGGGAGGCGGTAAGCTTCTCTTACCGGGTCAGCGGGGTTTCCCTGGAAGGAACGGTTGGAAAACCATCGCCGGAGGTTGTTGTGAACGTTCCCTCCCGGTTAAAGGTCGGGACACCAACCGTCGAGAGGGTCGAGGCTCTGGAGGGAAGGGTTAAGATCCACTTCCGGCACCCTCCTTCCGGAGTTCCTGCCGCGGGGTACCTCCTTGTCCGGAGCCCTTCTCCCGAGGAGGAGGGCCTCGTGGTTGGTGAAGCCCTTCCCCCGCAAGCCGTTGTGTTCACCGATAGTGGGGTAAAGCCGGGAGAGACCTACTGGTACAGGGTCGTCGCCCTTGACGGAAAAGGGGGGAGGGGGCCTCTCTCTCAAGCCTTCCCCGGTCAACCCTTGGCTCTTCACATTCCCGTTCCTTCGGTGCCGAAGGGAGAGTTCAAGAGTACCCCCTTCCCCAGGGTTGTCTTGACTCTTCCCCCGGGAATGGAGAACTTTACTTTGATCCTTGAGAGAAGAGTCGATGGAGAGGGCTCTTGGACGACCATCGCGGAGAGTCTGGTGGGGGAATCCTTTGTGGACAGCCATCCTCCCAGGGGGGAGGAGAAATTTTTCTACCGACTCCTCTACCTGGACGCCCAAGGGGTGAGGGGAGAGGCCTCACCGACACTGACGATGCAGAGGCCATGAAGGGGGAGAAGAGGAGGAGAGATGAGCCGGTTGGTACTTGGCGAGTCCCTCTCCTCCGTGAACTCCCTAGGGCTTTTCAGGAGGAGGTGAAAGGGGTATCCTCTTCTTGTACTTTGGTTTAGGGAGAGAGCCATGGCAGGAAAAGAGATCCTTCTACTGGGAAACCCACTTCTCCGAAAGAGCTCTTTGGCCGTTCAGGAGGAGGAGCTTACCAACCTCTCTCTCTGGGAGAGTGATCTGAAAGAGACTCTGGAGGAGTTCAGAAACCTCTACGGCAAAGGAAGGGCCATTGCGGCGCCTCAGATTGGGCTGATGAAGAGGGTCATCTACCTGGCTTGGCCTGAGCCGACGTTGATCGTCAACCCTCTTCTCGACAGGTTCAGTTCGGACGGGGTGATTCTCTGGGACGATTGCATGAGCTTTCCCCGCCTCCTTGTGAAGGTGAGAAGGGCACGATCCTGCAGGCTCACCTTTACGACCCGGGAGGGGGAGGGGGCTGTCTGGAATCTGGAGGGCGATCTTTCGGAACTTCTTCAACACGAAGTCGACCATCTGAACGGGATCCTGGCTATCGAGAGAGCCTTGGGCCGTACCTCCTTCGCTTGGGGGACCCCTCCGGATTAATTTCTCTCTTTCCGGTTGACAAGAAATCTTTATAAGTTTAATATATGTACAAATGTACATATATAAAAAGAACAATTCTCCTCGTTCCCCC
>JAMOAD010000086.1 GCA_023621955.1 Acidobacteriota bacterium | reverse complement strand
ATGAATGGGATGGCCTGTTAACATCATCACATAGTTGGAAACATCGACCACATTGTTGACGGAGTGAAGCCCCAAGGCTTCAATCCTCTCCCGAAGCCACTCCGGCGAAGGTCCGA
Organism: Acidobacteriota bacterium; assembly: GCA_023621955.1. Taxonomy (GTDB): domain Bacteria; phylum Acidobacteriota; class Aminicenantia; order JAMOAD01; family JAMOAD01; genus JAMOAD01. Next base: position 2,696 of record JAMOAD010000086.1, on the reverse strand, counting down.
CCTGAACGTCTTCGACGACCATCGCCGTATACCGTCCACACCTGGGATCTTCCACGGAGACGGAGACATCCTCAGGAAAACCCTCCACCCCTTTCAGATCAAATTCCGGAGCGGGCAAGGGAAGGTTGAGGAAGGTTGCCAGTTGGGCGGCCACACCCAGGTGTCCCAGGAGGTCCGGCCGGTTCGGCGTGATCTCCAGATCGAAGAGGGTATCGTCTCCCCTCTTTTCAACGCTTTCCACGGAGAGCATCATGAGAGGAAAGAGTTCAACCAGTTCTTCTGGACTCTTCCCCAGGGGGAGCAACTCTTTGAGTATCTTATAGCTGACGATCATGGGAATTGCCTCAGGAAACGAAGGTCGTTTTCGTAGAGAAGCCGCAGGGAAGGTACACCGCAGCGAACCATGGTAAGCCTCTCGATCCCCATCCCAAAGGCAAACCCCGTATACTCTTCGGAGTCTATCCCCGCGCAGGAGAAGACTGCTGGATCGATCATGCCGCATCCAAGAACCTCAAGCCATCTCCCGTTGAAGAAAACATCCACCTCCGCAGAGGGTTCCGTGAAAGGGAAGAAGGATGGCCTGAAGCGAACGACGATCTCCGGCCCGAAGAGGGTCCTCAGGAAGAGTTTGATCGTTCCCTTCAGATCGGCGAAGGTCACCCCGTGGTCTACCAAGACGCCGTCCACTTGGTGAAAGACCGGCGAGTGTGTATCGTCGGGTTCATCCTTTCGAAAGACCCGACCGGGAGTGATGAACTTAAAGGGAGGACGTCCCTTGGACATGGTCCTGGCCTGTACGGGTGTGGTATGTGTCCTCAGAAGGTAACGCTCCGTGGCCGTGGCGTGTTCAAGGTAGAAGGTGTCGTGGTCGTCTCGGGCGGGGTGCTCTTCGGGGATGTTCAGAGCGGTGAAGTTGAAGTAGTCGCTCTCGACTTCCCGTCCTTGTTCTACCGAGTAGCCCATCCTGAGGAAGATGCTGGATATCTCCTGAAGGGTTGCGTTCAGGAGATGGGCGCTTCCCTTCTCCAACCGGGTTCCCGGAAGGGTATCGTCCCTTACGGACTCCCGAGAGCCTTTCGAGGCCAGAAACTTCTCCCGCTCCTCCAGTTTCTCTTCTAAGAAAACCTTCAAACGGTTAACAGCCTGTCCAAACTCCCGTTTCTCTTCAGCCCCTAAGGCAGCCATCTTCAGGAAGAGGTCGTTGACTTTTCCCCTCTTCCTTCCGACGAAGAGGCCTTTGACCTCTTCCAGGGCTCCCTTGTCCTTGACAAGGGCGAGTCTTTCCAGAAACTCCTTCTTTATGTTCTCCAGCTCATCCTTAAGCATTGGCCCCAGTCTCTTTGACCTTTTCCACGATCGCACGGAACAGGTCGGGCTGGCGGGCGGCCAACTCGGAGAGACTCTTTCTGTCAAGGGTGATGTCGGTACGTTTCAGGGCAGCGATAAACTGCGAGTAGGAGAGGCCGTAAGGTCTAACAGCGGCGTTGATCCTAACGATCCAGAGGCTCCGCATGTCCGCTTTCCGATCCTTGCGTCCGACAAAAGCGTAAGCCAAAGACTTGGCTACCTGCTCTTTCGCGGTCCTGTAGAGAACTCCCTTAGAACCGACATAACCTTTGGCCAACTTTAATATAGATTTTCTTCTTCTCGCCTTTTTAGGTCCACGTTTCACACGCATGGTGCTCCTCCTCTATAAAAGTGTCTCAGAAAGCATACGGAAGAAGACCGTGCATGTTGGTCATCTCCCCTTCGAAGACAAGACCGGGATGGCGAAGGTTACGCTTTCTCTTACGGCTCTTCTTCGTCAAGATGTGGCTCTTAAAGGCCTTGCTCCGCAGAACCTTTCCGGTTCCGGTAACCTTAAAGCGCTTATTCGCACCCCGATGGGTCTTAAGTTTTGGCATTGGTTTTTCCTCCGGCTAGTGTTTTCGGAAGCAGGGTCATGAAGACAGTCACACCTTCGTGAGAGGGCATCTTTTCAACGACCCCGAATTCCGCGATATCGATAATCACCTTTTCAAGGAGCTTCACACCGAGTTCAGGCTTAGAGCGCTCCCTCCCTCTGAGAAAGACCAAGGCTTTCACCTTGTTCCCTTCGCCGAGAAACTCCTTGATATGTTCGACTTTAAAGTTATAGTCGTGGGCACCGATTATGGGCGTGAACTTCACAACCTTGACCTCGATCTGCTTCTGCTTCTTCTTGGCCTCTTGGTTCTTCTTATGAAGCTCATAAGCGTATTTCCCATAATCCATGATCCGGCAAACCGGCGGGGCCGAATTTGTGGAAACTTCGACCAGATCCAGTTCAGCCTCTTCGGCACGCCGAAGAGCGTCGTCTCTCTTGACGACACCGATCTTCTTCCCTTCTCCGTCGATCAGTATCACCTCGGGCGACCTGATCTCTTCGTTGATTCTCAAACTCTTGGGGTTAATAATCACCTCCCGACAAATTCGTAATCTATCGCTTTGGAACGTTCTTTCTCGAGAATCACTTCGGCGAGACTCTCGGGAGAGAGGGTTCCTACGTCGCCTTGTCCTTGAACTCTGAGCGAAAGGGTTCCCTCAGCCTCTTCTTTTTCCCCGACCACTGCCATGTAGGGAATCTTCTCCATCTCGAGGCTTCGGATCTTATAACCCAACTTCTCGTTTCTCTCGTCAACACGGGCCCGGACGCCCTTAGCCTGAAAGGTGTCACG
>JAMOAD010000351.1 GCA_023621955.1 Acidobacteriota bacterium | reverse complement strand
TCTTCTCCCCCCCCCACCACGGTCTCGTTCAGAATCTTCAAGGCGACGATTCTCTTCAGAACCGTGTCCTCCGCCTTGTAAACGACTCCCATCCCCCCCTCACCAACCTTTTCGATGAGCCGGTAACGCTGTTGGGTGTCGGAGGAGAAGATCTCGATCTCCTTCTTCTTGGCCAAGGCGTCGTAGCTCTGCTCGAGAAGCTCCTTGGCATCCTTGTAGTTGAAGCTTACGGCCTGGATCTGCTTGTAGAGGATGATGGCCTCCTCGTAGCGGGCGGAGAGCTGGAGGGCCCTGGCCATCATGTAGAAGTGGCCGATGGTTTCCGTGTTCAGCTTTTGTCCCTCCAGATAGGTTTGGAGGGTGCTCAGTACCAAATCGTACTTCCCGTTGCCGAAGAAGATCTTGCTGACGAAGAGCAGGGCGGAATGGTAGTTGGCGTCGTCTGGAAGAACGTTCTGGAAGGCTTCCAGAGCGTTCTTGTAGTCGTTCCCATCGTAGAAGCAGATCCCCGCGTTGTAGGGATCCCCACCCTTAAGGTACTCTTGAGCGGCCTGAAGCATCTTCTTGGTCTCGCGGTAGATCGCCGCGGCCTCGCTGTGCTTTCCGCTGAGGGAGAAGAGATCGGCGGCCTTCTCGTTCTGACCCACCCGGAGGTAGTTTTCCGCCGCGGCCGCGTAGTTCTCGTTCTTCCTGTAGGCCTCAGCGGCCTTCTCGTACTCCCTTTCCCACTCGTAGAGTTCCGCGGCCCTGCCGAAATCCCCGGCTTTCAGGTAGTTCTCCGCCGCTTCGGCGTTGTCCCCCTTCTCGTAGTGGTAGTCCGCCAACATCAGGTAGGCCCGATCCTCCCTGTTGGCCTTCATGTAGACTTGAGAGGCCTCCTTGTACTGGTGGTTGAGCTCGTAGAGTTCCGCCGCCTTGTCCAACAGGGCGTTCTCTTCGCAGATCTTCGCCGCCTTGTCGTAGATTCCCTCGGTTTCGAGAATCTCCACGGACTTCTCGACGTTCCCCACTTTGAGGTAGAGCTCGGAGGCCTTGGTGATGAACTTGAGAACCTCCTTGCTCAGGTCTAGAGAGGAGACCCGGGATTCGTTCAAGTGCCGGAACCAGGCGAGGTAAGCCTCCGCCGCCTGGACCCACATCTGCCTTCCCTCGTAGACCTTCCCCAGGTAGTTGAAATACCCCAGGTTCTGGTAGATTCTCACGGCGGATTCGAACTCTCCTGATTCGTTGTAGAGTTCCGCCGCCTCCTCGTACTGCTTGTTCTCTTCAAGGACTCTGGCGGCCTCGCGGATTCCGCCGATCTCCTTGAAGACCCTTACTGCCTCGTGGGGGTATCCCCCCTTGGCGAAGGACTCCGCCGCCTTCCTCTTCATCTTCATCTGGTTGAAGAGTTTCCCGAGGCTGTACCACTCACCGCCCATTTCATAGGCGGAAATGGCCTTGGGGAAGAGGCCGGCCTCTTCGAAAAGCTCACCGGCTTCTCTGAAGTGGCCGACCTTGAGATGCTTGTTCGCCTTGTTCAGGAGCATGGGCTTCTGGAACAGCTGGCGCATAAAGGTGTTCAGAAACGATTTCTCCAGTGTCTCCGAAACTTTCACCGAGACCATGAGAGAGCGCACCAACTTGATCAGAAGCAGTACACCGACAACCGCTCCGGCAACTTTCACATACAACAGATAGTCGAAGTTTTCAGGCATCCTCTCCCCAAAGAGAGTCTATTTGTTTTCGAGTTTTTTCATAAGAAGGTCCCAATTCTCATCGGTACCTTTCTGGATGATGTTGATCTCCTCTTCCGTGAGATGGCGGAACCGACCCTGAAGTTTCAGGTAATCGAGGACCGGAACCGGGTTGGGAACCTTGACGGTCAGGTTGTACTTGACTCCGTACTCCACCTCGTAGAGGGGGAAGATCTTGCTCTGGACGGCCAACTTGGCGATCTTGATCGTATCTTCGGGCTTAATCTTCCACCCCGACGGACAGGGGGCAAAGGCGTGAATAAACTTGAACCCCTCCATGGAGAGGGCCTTCTGAACCTTTTTCACGAAGTCTTCGGGATAGGCCACCGAGACGTTGGCCACATAAGGGATCTTGTGGGCGGCCATGATCTCGACCATATCCTTCTTGGGTCTCTTTTCGAAATGCTTCACCGGAGTCGTCGTGGTCCAGGCGCCGTAAGGGGTGGCGCTGCTCCTCTGAATCCCGGTGTTCATGTAGGCTTCGTTGTCGTAGCAGATGTAAAGGATGTCCTCATCCCTCTCGGCGGCTCCGGAGATGGCTTGGAAACCGATGTCGAAGGTTCCACCGTCACCGCCCCAAGCGATGACCTTCACCTTTTTCTGGCCGAGCATGTTCAACGCGGCCCTGATACCGGAAGCGGTCGCGCCGGCGGCCTCGAAGGCCATGTGGAGCAGAGGCAAACCCAAGGAAGAGTAAGGGAAGGGGCCATCGATAACGCTCCAGCAGCAGGCGGGCAGGGTGAACATAGCCTCTCCCTCGATCGCCTTCGTCGCGTACCTCATCGCCAGGGAAGCGCCGCAACCTTGGCAGGCGAGGTGCCCGGGTTTCATAACCTCGTGTTCGGGAATGGTTGTCTTTATAGGTTTCTTTTCCGTCATTTCTTCACTCCCATCCAAATAATCTCTTCCGTAGGTCTATCATGTTTCATACCGTAGTCCACGATCTCGTGGAGGTGGGCAGGGGTTACGTCACGGCCGCCGAGGCCGATGACAAACCCGAAGAGAGGCAGGTTCATGCCCTTGTTGTAGAGGGCTCCCTTGATCTCGTCGTAGAAGATTCCGCTCTTTCCGTAGGATATGTTCCGGTCGATGACGAAGGCCTTCTTCTTTCCGGCCAAGGCGGCGGCGATCTCTTCCCCTGGGAAGGGGCGGAAGGTCCGAACACGAAGGATACCGATCTTGACACCCTTCTCCCTCAGCTCGTCCACAACGATCCTCGAGGTTTTGCTAATGGTTCCGGAGGTCACCATCACATATTCGGAGTCCTCCATCCTGTACTCTTCGAGCAGACCGTACTTACGGCCGAAGATCTTCTCGAACTCGCCACAGGTCTCGGCGATGACCTTCTTGGATTGCTCCATGGCCTCGTGGTGGTTGTACTGGAACTCCATGTAGACGTCCGAAGAGGTCAAACCACCGAAGGCTCTGGGGTTCTTCACATCCATCTTCCACTCGGGGTTGAAGGGGGGCAGGAAGGCGTCCACCTTCTCCTGATCAGGAACTTCGACGGCCTCATAGGTATGGGAGAGAACGAAGGCGTCGAGGTTGACCATGACCGGAAGATGAACCTTCTCGGCAAGCTTGTAACCGAGGATAATCGTGTCCAGAACCTCCTGGTTATCGGCAACGTAGAACTGAATCCAACCGGTGTCCCTCTGGGAGAGGGAGTCGTTCTGGTCTGTCCAGATCGTCCATCCCGGGGCGACAGCCCTGTTGACGTTGGCCATCACGATAGGAAGACGTCCGTGAGCGGCCCAGTGAAGAAGCTCGTGCATCAGCAGAAGCCCCTGGGCGGAGGTCGCCGTAAAGGCCCTGGCCCCCGTCGTGGAAGCTCCGATACACGCGGCCATGGCGGAGTGTTCAGACTCCACCTTGATGAACTCCGCGTTGAGTTTCCCATCGGCGACGATCTCGGAAAGCATCTCCACAACCTGGGTCTGAGGGGTGATGGGATAGGCCGCAATCACCTGAACCCGGGAGAGGGTAGCGCCGACGGATATGGCATGGTTCCCCATCAAGAGTTTTCTCATTTTCCCTCCTCTTCGAAGGTGATACACTTCTTAGGACATTCGGAAACGCAGATTCCACAACCTTTGCAGAAGTAGTAGTTGACGTTAACCTTGTTGTCTTCGATGTAGATGGCCGGTTCAGGACAGAACTTCCAGCAGGTGCCGCAGTTGATGCACTTATCGTAATCGATGACAGGCCTCATGTTCCGCCAAGACCCGGTGAAGTTATGGGTCATATCGGCCAAGGAAGCCGGCATGAGAGGGTAGTCAGCCAACTTCTCTAAAACCACTTTTTTTCCAGGTTTGAAGTTCATCACTCTCCTCCCTTTAGACTCGTGTAGGCCTTCTTGGCAGCCTCCACGTTCTCCTCAACCTTCAGAGGAACACCCTCTTCGATGGCCTTGATGATCAGGTCCATGTTGGTGACGTTGAGGGCTTTGACAATGGCTCCCAGGATGGCCGTGTTGACGATGGGGGATGTCTTGGAACCGAGCCGCTTCTCCAGGGCGATGGCCGTCGCGTCAACGGTCATAACCTTAAAGCTTTTACCAAACTTTTCCTGCATCTCGGAGGGTTCCTTCTCCGAATTTACCAGCACCTTTCCTCCCTCCTTGAGACCGTCGGTAACGTTGACGGACTGAAGAAGCGTGGGATCCAAGACCACGATGTGGTCGGGCTGGTAGATCTTGCTTTTCAAGTTGATAGGCTTGTTGTCGATACGGACATAGGCGACAACGGGAGCCCCACGACGCTCGACGCCGAACTCAGGGAAGGCCTGGACGTAACCGCCTCCCATAACGATGGCATCGGCGAGGATTTTCGAGGCGACGACAGTTCCCTGCCCGCCTCTTCCATGAAGACGAATCTCTATCATGATGCCTCCTCATAACAAACTTTTCCTCTCATAAGACGACCCTTCCCACCCGATGGGCGTGACAGTTGATATTCACCGCCGCCGGAAGTGTCGCCATGTGGCATGGTGCCGCTTCGACGTGAACGGCCAGGGAGGTTGTCTCCCCTCCCAAACCTTGAGGACCGATACCGGTCCCGTTGATCTTTTTCAAGAGGCGCTCCTCCATGCCCCCATAGAAGGGGTCAAGGTTGGCAGCCTCCAGGGGAGTTCTGAGCAGGGCCCTCTTGGCGAGCCAAGAGACTGTATCGAAGTTCCCTCCCAGTCCGACCCCAACCACCGTGGGGGGACAGGGGTTGGAACCGGCTTGAACAACGGTCTCGACGATCCAAGCCTCGATCTCTTCGGCGGAGCAAGCCGGCGTGAACATCTTCAAACGGCTCATGTTCTCCGCCCCCCCTCCTTTGGCAATGAAGGAGATGGTGAGAGAATCCCCCGGGAGAAACTCCCAGTGGACGAAGGCGGGGGAGTTGTCCCCGGTGTTCTTCCTTCTAAGAGGATCCATAACCATGGATGTTCGGAAGGAAGATTCCCTGTAGGCATCCCTCATGGCCCTCTGAAGGGTCTCCTCGAGACCCTTTGTCCCGTTGTCCCTCTCGAAGAGGAGGTCGTCTCCCAGAAGCACAAAGAAGACGGCCATCCCCGTGTCCTGGCAGAGGGGGATTCTCTCCCTTGAGGCGACACGGGCATTCTCCAGCAGCGAAGCGAGGGTGTTTTCGGCCCAAGGGCAAGGCTCTCCTCCCCGCCGTTTCTCCAAACCGTCGAGAAGGTCCGCGGAGAGGTCGACACAGCACCTTTCCACCAAAGACTTCACCTGCGATTCAACGAGAGAGAGGGAGAGACGCCTCAAAAACGCCTCCGAAAAAGAGCCGTTGTTTGGCCTCTTTTTGTGTTCATTGGAGATTTTATCAGAATTCCAAAAGAAGGGCAAGGTGGGGAAAGCAAGCCTCCCGGAGGAGAGTTGCGCAACTCCTTCTCAGCCCTGAGAAACCGACACTTAGACGTGCTGGTCAACCGGAATCGTTCTGTTGACCGCGAGCCCTCTTTCCGTTATCATAAGAGCATGAAAGGAAAAGCGGTGTTTGTCTTTCTCGCCGGATGGATGATCCCCGGCTGTGGCCACCTCCTTGAGAAAAAGTATATCCGGGCCGCCCTCTTCTTCACCTCCATAACGGTGATGTTCACCGTAGGTCTCCTCCTGCAGGGCCGTTTCTACGAAGTCAACGAGGGCAACCCCCTCGCCTTCCTGGCCTTCGTCGGCAACCTCGGCAACGGACTCCTCTACCTGGCGGCTAAGCTCTTCGGATGGACCCGCACGGACTTCGCCTCCATAACCTACGAGTACGGAACCGCCTACATGATCACCTCGGGGCTCCTCAACTTCCTGATCGCCCTGAACGGATACGATATCTGCCGGGGGAGGAAAAAGTGATCTTCCACAGCCACTTCTTCTCCATGGTCTTCTTCGCCCTCATCGTCTCCATCGTCCTTCCCACCCTCAAGGAGGAGAGCCTCAAGGCGCGCGTTCGGGAGGGAATCGTCCTCTTTGTAACCCTCGTTTTCGGCGCCGTTCTCGCCGGATGGCTCATGTTCCTTTTCCGGTGAAACGCCGTAACCTTTTCGCGCTCCTGACGGTTTTTTACGCCGCTCTAATCTTCTTCTTTTCCTCCCGTTCCGTCCCTCCCACCCTGGCCCGTTGGCCGGACACCCTTCTTCACTTCGGTGAATATGCCCTGCTGGGGTTCCTCCTTTCGGGGTGGTTGACCGACGGCTTCCGCCGTCCCTTCACTCCGGTTCTTTGGGTGGTGGTCACCATCCTGGGCGGACTCTACGGTGCGGGCGATGAGTTTCACCAATCCTTCGTTCCCCTCAGGGACGCTTCGCTCAAGGATGTCGCCGTGGACTTTCTCGGTTCCGCCTGTTTCCCCTCCCTCCTGCTTTTCTCCCCCTTCCGACGCTCCCGAGGCTCCCTCTAGCCTTCAGCCCTTCGCTCCCGAAGGATTAAAACTTAAAGCCCATCAGAAAGAGTAGGACCCGGCTCTCAAACTTCCCCCCCCCGGTGGAGTCTGAGCCCTTCAGATCCGCCGCCCCCCGGTGGTACCTTCCCTCGATGGTTAGGCTCCAAGAGGGGAAAGAGAGTTCCAGCCCTCCTCCAAGAACCAACCCGTAGTCGACCCTTTTTGTTTCATCCTTCAAGTTCAAGTTCCCCTTTCCGAGCGCTTCCATGGACCAGTCGAGCTTCGAGGAGAGGATATAGGCGACCTCTCCTCCCACCAGGAGGAAGGGTTCGGCCTCCCCTCTGGCCAACCTCAGCTTAAGGAGAAGGGGGAGGGAGATCTCCTCGTTCTTCAGTGTGAGGGATGCCGCCCCGTAGCCGTCGATCCTACCCACATAGCGTCCCCCCTTCTGGAGGTAGAGGAGGTCCAGCTCATATCCCAGAGTGCCTCGGCTCTGGAAGCCTATTCCCCCGGCAAAACCCCGACGGTTCCTCTTTCCCTCCTCCCTGTCCATTCCCAAGGCGTCCATTCCATCAAAGGCGACCCTTCCGAGGGCTACCCCTGCAAAGAATTTCACCCCTCCTCTGGAACGCGCCCCTGTCGGAACAAAGGGAGATCGACCATGGTCCCCTGCCCTCTCGATGATGGGGTTTCGTCCTCGCTCCTCGCCCTCTTGCACGAACAGGGAGTGGATGAAACCGACTGCTCTCCCTTCGGGAACTCTGACCCTGTACCACTCGCCCTCACGCCCAAGAAGTTCAAGAACGTCGCCTTCGCAGAGGGTTACCAAGACCTGGGCCCTCGCATCAGCCTCCACATGGACGCTCCCACGGGGGGCACTCACCCTCACCCACTCCTTCGCCCACAAGGCACCGGCGAAGATCAACAATGAGACGACGAAGCACCCAAGCCTTCTGATTCCTCTCATAACAGCCTCCTCAAAGGTTTCTCCTTATACCAAACTCTCGAGAGGGGTGTCAAACCCGAGAGTGTCGCACTTGCCCCTTTCCCTTCCCTCCTGTAAAATAAGGGTATGACTACATTCTCCCTGAAAGGTGAAACACGAAACTTCTGCTTCATTACAGTAGGCGCCCTCATCATGGCCCTCAGCTACGCCCTCTTCCTCATTCCCCTCCACATCGTCCCCGGCGGGGTATCCGGCATCTCGATCATCATCAACTATGTCTCGCCCAAGATTCCCGTCGGCGTTCTCTCCATACTTCTTGACCTTCCCATCTTCTATATGGGTGTTAAAAAACTTGGGAAGAACTACGGCGCGAAGACCATTCTGGGAATGTTCCTTACCTACCTTTCCATCGACTTTCTCTACGAAATCGTTGGCTTGAAAACCATAAAGGTGACCGATAACATCCTTCTTGGCTCCATCTACGGCGGGGTTCTCCTGGGAATCGGCCTGGGGCTCATCTTCAAAGGCGGAGCCAGCACCGGCGGCACGGACACCATCGGCTGGATCATCAACAAGTACACCGGTTGGAGCGTCGGCATCGCCATCCTCATGGTCGACTCCTTCGTCATCTTCGGCGGCGGCATCGTCTACCACAGCCTTGAGGCGCCCCTCATCGGGTTTCTCAACCTCTTCCTCTCGACAAAGGTGATCGACTTCGTCCTCGAGGGAATGGACTACGCCAAGATGGCCATCATCATCTCTGAGAAACAAGAGCCGATCCGGGATTTCATCCTCAAGGACCTCGACAGGAGCGGAACCGTCTTCTTCGGTGAAACCCTTTACAAAGGCTCTCCGGCCAAGACGATCATGACCGTCGTCTCCCGCAGGGAGTTTCAGATTCTCCAGCAAGAGGTGCGCAAGATCGACCCCAAGGCCTTCGTCGTGATCTCCAACGTCTACGAAGTCCTAGGAGAGGGGTTCAGAACCAGGAACTACTGATCCCTCCGGACCCAGAAGAAACGAAGATCCCGAACGTTTGTCCCGGTCGGGCCCGTGGTCAAACCGCACCCCCCTTCGACAAAGAAGGCGTGGGAATCGTTCTCGTCCAGTAGGGCCCGAGGATTCGCCCCCCTCTCTTTGGCCCTCCTCCAACCGGCTTCGTCGAGGATTCCCCCGGCGAAGGAGGAGGTTCCATCCCTCCCGTCGGTTCCGGCGCTCAGAAAGGTCCAGCTTCCGGAAAAGCCCTCCATCTCCATGGCCATGGAGAGGAGCAGCTCCAGGTTTCGTCCCCCTTTGCCACGGCCCTTCACGGTCACCGTCGTCTCGCCTCCAGCCAGAGCCAGAACAGTTCCGCTTGAGTGGTTCGCCAGATCCTTCACCCTCTGCGCGTAGAGTCTTCCCACCTCCCGAGCCTCCCCTCCATCGTCGGCGGAGAGGGTTTCAGGGTCGAACCCCTCCCGGCGGAAGAGGAGTTCTGCCCGAGAGAGGGCTGTAGAGGTATCGGCCAGGACCATCCCCCTCTGGCGGCTCATCTCGAGGGAGCCCTCTTTCGGAGTCTCCTCCCGTAAACCTTCGAGCCCTTGTCGGATGTACCGGGCCACTCCCGGAGGAACCCTCTCCCAGAGGTCCCTTCTCCTGAGGATTCTCTCCAGGTCGAAGAAAGTAGTCCCATCGGGGACTCCGGGACCGGAACCGATGTCCTCAAGCCTGCCCCCGGAGACATCGGAAAGGGCCAGCGTCAAAGTGGAGGCCGGATAGACCGCCTTGGCCAGGCGGCCGCCCTTGATAGACGAGAGGTGGCGGCGGAGGGTGTTAAGCTCCCCGATAGAGGCGCCGCTCCTCATGAGAGCCTCTACGGCTCCGACCTTCTCCTCCAGGGTGATCCCCTCCGCGGGGAGAACGGCCAGGGCGGAAGCCCCCCCGCTCATCAAGAGCAGGAGAAGGTCATCCCGCTCCACCCTCTCCCGGACCCATCGAAAGAGTTCAAGGCCTGCCTTCAGGCTCGACCCATCCGGGAGGGGATGGTTGCCCCGGCAAACCCGCCATCTCGGCGATAGAGCCTCGGCGCGGGGATCATCCTTCAAGACCACGGCACAGCCTTCGTTGAAGGAATCCGGGTAGAGGCTCTCCCAAGCCAAAGCCATCTCGGAGGCCCCCTTTCCCCAGGCCAGAGGATGAACCCTCCCTCCCACAAAGAGGGGAAGGACACTCCGAAGATCTTCTCCCAGGAGGTTTCGAAAGAGCTCTTTCGGTGAGAGAGCCTCGAGGGACTCCAGAAAGACTCGACGGAAGAGTTCCTTCATTCCACCTTCGAAGGGGTGATCACCTTCTGGTTCTGGTATTTCCCCTTCTTGTCTTTGTAGGAACGCTCGCAAAGATCGCTTGCCTCCAAGAAGACCAGTTGCCCGATCCCTTCGTTCGCATAGAGTCTGAGGGGGTAAGGGGAGAGGTTGGCCAGGGAGAGCGTCAGGTGTCCTTCCCATTCAGGTTCCAGAGGCGTGACGTTCACGAGAAGCCCCGATCGAGCCAGGGTACTCTTGCCGAAGCCCAGAACCAAGACTTCCCTAGGGATTCGGAAATACTCCAGGCTCCTGGCCAGGAGGAAGGAGCGGGGGGCCAGCAGGAGGCTCTCCGCCCCTTTCACCTCCTGGAAGAGATCGGCGGGAACGGCCTTCGGGTCCAAGGGACCCTGAAAGTCCGCCCTGGGGACCATGAAACTATCGGCCAACCGGTAGTCGTAGCCGTAGGCGGAGAGGCCGAAAGAGATGACCGGGCCCAGCGAGGACTCGGCGAAGGGCTCGATCATGCCCCTCTTAAGAGAGAGTTCTCGGATTTTTCTATCCGAAAGAGGTGCCATAGTAGACTCCTTGAAGGGTTTAGAGGGAGAAGCCCAAAGAAACGGTCATCAGATGACCGGTATACTTGTGTTCCCCTTCCGAAGCCTCCAGAGGGTAGAGAGCCTTCCCCCAGAGGTAACGGTAATCGAGAGAGAGCCGGAGCGGGCCCAGGGAGAGAACGCCCTCCCCGCCCAGTGTCGAGAAACGGGGCGCCGAGCCTTTGGTATCCAGGACGAAGTACTTCTCCCGGGAGTAGAAGAGGGAGCACTCCTTGAGGAGAGAATTTTCGGGAACATAACGGTAGCCGTAGGTTGTCCTGTGGACTTTGGCGTTGTCGATCCCCCGGTAGGAGGAGCCGTCTTCAAAAGAGGGAACCTTACGGGAGAATCGGTGTTCCCCGAAGAAGACGCCACGGCCCCACTGAAGCTCCGCCCCCAAAGAGACCGGGAGACGGTAGGAGAGCGTCCCCTCCGTCTCTCTCTCTTCCCCCCCTTGAACGGACGAGAGAGAGGTGTATTTCCCTTTCAAAACCTTGGGGAAGATCGCCTTCAGCGTCACCGAGGAGAGCGGGGTAAACTCGATCCCCACATACCCAAAGCTTCCCTTGTACTCTTCTCGAAAGAGAGAGGCTCCGTCTTGCAGGGCTTCTCCTTGGCTCCCCACGGAATAAAGGGAGAGAGAGTTCTCTCCGAAGAGTCTTCCGTAGCCCAGGGAGAGTGTCAGGGAGGAACCGATGGGGTAGTAGAGGTGAAGACGCCAAAAACCGCTCCCTTCATCGGCCTTGCTCGCCCTCTCTGTTCTTCCGTCGAAGGGGGAACCCACCGCCTTCAGCGAAGTTTCATAGAGGGGAAGAGCCCGTCCCAGGGTCAACAGGAGCCCCCCCCTTGAGCCTCCCGCCAGAAGCTCCACCCTCCCAGGCAGGGAACGTTCCCCCTCTCCGCTGTAGGATTCAAGACCCTCCACCTGGCCAAGGGTCGTCGAAAGCTTCTCAACGTCCCAGGAGAAGCGGAGGTGTATCCCCCCCCTCTCCCCCAGAGTCCGTCGGCTCTTCCCGGTCAGGTCTGTATCGGGAAAGAAAGGAAGAGAGTAGAGTCCATGTAAATAAATCGGGTCTTTTTGAGAAAAGAGGGGAAGAGAAAAGAAAAAGAAAAGAAAGAGAACCGCGGTCACTCTTTGTCCCATTGTTTCCTCCCAGAGAATCATAGTGGAAAGAGTCTTCTTGGTCAAGGAAATCCCCAAGATTTACTCTGCATAGAAACGGTTCCTCTTCATTCCAAAGCTCTTCTTTTCGTCGTTAACGTTGACTCTCCCTCAAGTTACGGATAAAATTCTTTCTTCCCACAAAATGCAACCGATAGGAGGCTTCATGAGAAAGTCTTACCCACGGCCGTTCCTGTATGTGTTCGGCCTCTTGATGCTTTTCACCCTTTCCGTTCCAGCTCTCGCCAGGGACAAGAAAGATCGTCCTGACCGTGAAAAAGGAGATTACTCTTCCATCTCCCCCATGACCAAACTGAACGGATCCCTTCAGGATCTCGTCGAGATCTACAGGATCCACCCCAAAGCCACCTCCCAAGATTTACAGAGAAACTTCTACGCCAAGATGCGTCCCGCTCTCTTGACCGTCAACCGCCCCGAAAGAACGCCGGAGAGGACGGTCAAGATCGCGGCCTCCGCCGATCCCATCGGAAGACCCATCCCGAAGCCGGAGAACCGTATCCCCATTCTGGACGCCTTGATTCACCAAGATGTCCAGGAGCGTTGGGGAAACCCGGGCTTCGACGTCCTCCTCTGCTACGTAACGACAAGCAACATTGAGGCACTGAAGAACAACGGCACCATCCGGGTCACCGCCGCCTTGGAAGGTGAGAACGAGACGATCGCCACCGCCGAGATCCCCTCCACCGAGCTCGAGAACGTCGCCGCCCTCCCCTATGTCAAGAGCGTTGATCCCATCCTCAAAGACGCCCCCTCCAACGATCTGATGACGGCGAAGACCGGTGTCGACGCGATCCGGATGAGGGAAGGCAAAGTCTACACCAAGGGGTACACCGGCAAAGGCGTCATCGTCGGAATCATCGACACTGGAGTCGATTGGACCCATGAGGATTTCATCGACCCCACCACCGGTAAGAGCAGAATCCTCTACTTCTGGGACTCCGATACCACCACCCCTGGGAAGACCCCTAAGGATGTCTTCGGAGGAGTCCTGGGCATGCTCAATACAGGAACGGTTTACACCAACGAAGAGATCAACAACGGGCTCGTCCCCTCTACAGGGAGGGACACCAACGGCCACGGCACCCATGTGGCCGGCATCGCCGCCGGTAACGGCTCCGCCACGGGAAACTACACCGGAATGGCCCCCAACGCCGACCTGATCGTCGTTCAGGGGCTTACCCGAAACGGGGCCATCTTCATCTACGACATCGCCGACCGCCTCGGAAGGCCCTCCGTCCTCAACATGTCCTTCGGCCCCTCCAGGCCCATCCCCTACATGGCCAACTTCACCTCCAGCTACCCGGTGGACGGAACCGACAACGGATCCCAGCTGATGGGCCAACTGAACGCCCTCTACGGTCCCGGCCACATCTCCGTCAAATCGGCCGGAAACGAGGGCCACTGGAACACCTACACCGACAGAACCGGAGGAAAATACCCCTACAAAGACGGCGGCTACCACTCCGGCGCCTCCCTGGCAGGAGCCTCCAACCACGTCTTTAAGATGCCCAATTTTGCCACCTATTGGGCTGGCTATGCCGGGTACGCTCCCTTCTATACCTCCAGCAGCAACAACAACTTCCCCTACGTGAGAATCGGTTTCTGGTACGATTCCGCCGTCTCCATCACCATCACCTCCCCCAACGGGTTTACCTACGGCCCCTTCAACCATGGAACATATTCAGGGGCTGAATCCACGGACGGCTACGTCTCCGTTAAGTTGAACAACACTCCCAACGCCCTTAACGGAAACTACTACGGAAACATCTACATGGCGGCCGCCGAAGAGGCGGTCCCCTTCGCTCCCGTCCAGGGGAACTGGACGATCACCGTCACCCCCACCGGCAGCGGTAGCGGCTACATCGACTTCTGGGCCGCCAACTTCGAAGTCTATAACGGCGGTAGCTACTTCATGGATACCAACCTCTCCCTCTTCGCGGGATTGGACAAGCACTCCATGTACATCACCGATTCCTGCTCCCCCAACGAGATCACCGTCGGTTCCTGGACCACCAGAAACCTTTGGCCCTCC
>JAMOAD010000115.1 GCA_023621955.1 Acidobacteriota bacterium | reverse complement strand
GAGCCGGAAGGCCGGGAGGGTGTGGAGGATATCCCCCAGGGCGCTCAGCCTAAGGACGACGATCGTCTGCATAGACCCGCCGGATCCGGGTGATCACATCGGTGGAAGAGGTGATTCTGGGACCGCCGCAGATGGCCGTCTCGATTCCCAGGGAGCGGGAGGTCTCCCTCTCCGGAACCGTGTCCACGGTGTAGTCGGAGCCCTTGGCGTGGACATGGGGACGGAGGATCCTGAGAAGAGGTTCCACCGTAGATTCGTCGAAGAGGACGACGTAATCGACGCACCTGAGAGAGGCGACGATGAGGGCCCGGGAGCCTTGGTCCACCACCGGTCGGGAGGGGCCCTTAAGGTTTCTCACCGAGAGGTCGCTGTTGACGGCGACAACGAGAAGGTCTCCCAGGGCCCTTGCCCCTTGGAGGTAGCGAAGATGGCCTATGTGGAAGAGGTCGAAGGCGCCGTTGGCTAAGACGATCCTTTTCTTCTCCTCTCTGGCCTTCTCCAGCTCAAGCCTGAGCGAGTCTATCGAGAGAATCCTTGTAGAGGTCGGTTCCATTCTTCAGCTCCCTAGGGGTCAACACCGCGGCCCCCATCTTCATGACGCTCAAGGCTCCGGCCAGGTTGGCCAGCAGGGATGCGCGCAGGAAGCTTCCCGACGCGGCCCAGGCCAGAGAGAAGACGGAGATCACCGTATCCCCCGCCCCGGTGACATCCACGATCTGGGTGTCTCCAAAGATGGGGAAGAGGCGGTGTTTCATGCCCTTCTCGGCCAGGAGCATCCCCCGGGAGCCCCTCGTCACCAGAAGGCAATCGCAGGCGGTGGACCTCAAGAGCCTTCCGGCGGCTATCTCAACGCTCTTCTCCCCCTCCCCCTTCACCTCTGCCGAGGAGAGGGCTTCGGACTCGTTGGGGGTGAGCGCGGTCACCCCCTTGTACCCCCGGCACTGGAAGCGGGAATCCACGAAGATCGGAGGAAGGGGCCTGATCCTACGCAGGCTTCTGAGCTGGGGGGGGTCGAAGAGGGAGTAGCCGTAGTCGGAGACGATCAGAAGATCCGCCCCCTCCAGGGCTTGGGCCGTTCTCTCCACCATTCCCCGGTGGCTCTTGGAGAAAGGGGCCTCCCGGTCGAGTCGGAGGATCTGTTGTTTGCGGGTGTTGCTCTCGCCCGCCATGACGCGGGTCTTCAGGGGCGTGGAGAAACCCTTCACCCGTGTGACGCCGGTGACGTCGGCGCCGTCCCTCTTGAGAAGATCGAGAAGGATCTCCGCCTCCTGGTCCTCCCCCAAGGTGGAGACCACCCGAACCTCGGCCCCCAAGGAGAGAAGGTTACGGACCGTGTTCCCGGCTCCGCCGAGGAGGTACTCCTCCTTGTCTTGAGCGAGAATCAGAACCGGAGCCTCCCGGGAGATCCGGGACGTCCTGGTGTAGAGGTAGCGGTCCAGAATCAAGTCCCCCGAGACCACAACGGTCCGTGGGGTCAAGCTGTCGATCAAACCGTGCCAGGAGTTCACAGGAGTGTCAGGTTATCTCCTCGATTTTTTCGAGGCAGCTACGGCTCAGCTTCAGAACCTTTGTCCAACGGCGTCGGCTCTCCTGCATTTTTTCGAGGTATTGAGGACTCTCGAAGTACCTCAGAACCCTCTGCCGGACAGGGAAGATCTGGGAATCCCACTTCCAAACGTAACTCTTCTTGAGAATCCCGTACTTGATACAGTTGTGGTAGACCGCCCAGGAGAGATCTGCGAAGCCCAACTGGTCGATGAACTTCTCGTAGACAGCCCTGAACTCTCCCTCCTTCTCGGGGTGAAGGAATTGGAAGAGATGGCGGTACATCATGGCGTTGTGGAAGAACTGGGGCTTGGCGACGATCCCGTCCACTCCTAAGTCTCTGGCCAGAAGCCTGAAGAGGATGAAGAGTTCCCGGCGGATGCCCAGGCCCGGATGGTTCTGCCCGGGAAGCTGTCTCCTCTCCCGGCCGAAACCGCTTCGCGGGTTCTGGAGGGTAAGCCATTCGATCACCAGGAAGAAGAGACGGCTGTTCCCGAAGAAGAGCCGTTGCTCTCCGTCGGGGCAGAAGTTCTCCTTCTTCACCAGAAGGTCGACGATCAGGTTCTCTTTGTTCTTGAACTTGTTGTAGATCGTCAGCCGTTGGGAGAAGTCGTCGGGGGCCTCAAGCTCGATCTTCAGCTCTTCGAAGCCGAACTTGTTCGCCTTCTTCACGAGGTTCAGCCTCTCCATGAGGAGGAAGATCTCCTTGAGGGTGTACTTCCCCAGGAAGAGGGTCGATCCGGCGGAGAACTGGAGTTGTTCGAAGATATCTTTCTCCGATATCAGCTTAAGTTCGAAGTCTTTACCGCTCATAGAAAAAAGTTTACCCTCCCCGGGCGAAAAGATCAAGGGTCCCCTTTGACAGAAGAGGGTGAAAGTGGTAAAAGAGAGAGTCTTTCTCGAGACGCGCCCGTAGCTCAACTGGATAGAGCGTCGGACTTCGAATCCAAAGGTTGGGTGTTCAAGTCACCCCGGGCGCGCTCTTCACACCACCCCTGAGAAGTTCCCTCCCCAAAGCAGTCCTTTCCGATGGGCCCTCAACAGCACCAAAGGATTTTCGCGGTAGCGGCTCTTCCCCACCGAAGCGGCAAACACCCTTGAACCGGAGAAGAAGTGCCCCTACCTCTCCAGAGTGGAGAGCTCCTTACGGGGTTGGGAGAGGAGGTTCACCACCTCGGAGGTCTTCGTCAAGGAGACGCTCCCCTGGGAGAGCTGTCTGCCGTTCTCGTCGACAAGGAAGAGGTTGACCTCGACCCTTCCGCCGAGGTCGGTGTAC
>JAMOAD010000337.1 GCA_023621955.1 Acidobacteriota bacterium | reverse complement strand
CTCCCATCAAGAGGGAGAGGGTCTCGGCCCTCAGGGGGAACGCGGCCAAGAGCAAGAGGAAGAGGAACCTCTTCATGGTTGTCCCCTCACGGTGAGAAGGGTGGAGGGGTTGCTCTCCCTCCCCTGCCCATCGATGGCGGTCACCCAATAGGAGAGGGAGAGGGAGGTGGGGAGCCCCCTATCGGTATAGGAATCCCCCTTGAGAGGTTCTGGGGTAAGACACTCCTGAGCGCCTCCGGCTCGACGTCGGTAGACTCGGTACCGGTAGGCGCCCTCCCCTCTCCAGGAGACCCGAACGCTCCTCTTGCGGAGGAGAAGCCCTCGCTGAATCTGACTCTCCAGGGCTAAGCCTAGGGGCGGAGGAGGCTCCGAAACGGGCTGGGCCATCTCGGCGGCAACCGCGACCAGGGCCCGGACGCTTTCGGTGAGGAAAGAAAAATCCAGCGTTCCCGAAAGGTCGCCCACCTCGTGGTAGTTGGGATTAGAAGGCTCCACGTCTTCAATTCCGCAGAGGGCCGAATAACCGTAGTCCCAGAAGGGAGCGTGGTCACTCCACTGAAGCGTCGAATCCTTATAGGTTACCAAGGGGAGCGAGGTGTAGAGGGCAGCGGCCCGAGAGAACCTTTCCGCGAGCCATAGGGAGCTGTCGTCGACGATCAGGTCCAGATCCTCCGGGGCGCGATCCACGTACCCGACCATGTCAAAGTTGAGGACCCCCAGGATCCGTTCCGACCTCCGGTAGGCTTCGTAAGCGTGGTGCTCACTCCCGTAAAGGCCCCACTCCTCCGCCGAGAAGAGAACGAAGCGGAGGGAGATATCGTAAGGATGCCGGGAGAGAACCCGGGCGGCCTCAAGGATCGCCGCCGTCCCGGAGGCGTTATCGTCGGCTCCGGGAGCCCTCTCGAGGGGTTTGCCGGAGGTGGAGTCGTAGTGCGCCGTCAGCAGGAGAGTATCCTCTGCCAGGTTTCTTCCCCTATGGAAGGCGACGACGTTCCGCCCCCTATAACCGAGCTTGCCGAAGGTAAACTCTTCGAAGGAGACCTCCAACCCGTAGGATCGGAGCCTTTCGGCGAGATAATCTGCGGCCTGATCGCAGGAGGCCGTCGACGCATAGCGGGTGGGAAAAGACTCCAGAGACTCTACCGTCTCCTTGAGATTCTCCCCGGAGACCTCTTGGACAATCCCGCTCAGGAAGTCGCTTTTCCGGTCTGGGTCGAAGGTATCCGGAGTCGGCGTGCCCTCTGTTTTCTGGAGCGCCTTGGGAAAGAGACGGCGGAGTTTGACTGGAGGGGAGAGAGAACCCTGCAAAGAGCCCTCAGGAGACCAAACCAGAGAGACCCCATCGCTGAAAGAGGCGACGACCCTCGGTGAGGGTCCCTTCCGGGGAAGGGAGGCCGGGGAGAGGATCAGATAGTAGGCGCCTCTGGCCCTGTAGGTTTCCAGGAGGTCCCAGTTCCAACCGCTTACGTTGCTGCGGTTCGGTCGGGGTGGCGTCCCAACGACCAAGAGCCCCTCGTTGACGACTCCCAACAGTAACGTCTTCTCCGGAAGGGAGGAGGGCCTCTCCTCCCCCGTAGGGGTCAGAAGGGCCACATACCGGGAGGAGGCGAAGAGGGAAGGGGCTTGGAAGAAGAGTAAGCCTGAAAGAAGAGAGAGTAAGAGGAGCCTCTTCCCTTCCCCCTTTGTTCTCCCCTTAGTTGAGAGGACTCTCGTTGCCCCTCTCGTCCACACAGGAGATCACATAGTCCCAATCCAGGTAATCACCGGCGGTAACGTTCTCGTCCCTGTACTCCTTCGTCGAAGCGTTCACTTCCGCCACCCTGGCATAAGCGGAACTTCCCTTCCTCTTCCGGTAGACTCTGTAAAGGGAGACGGGAAGCCCCAACCTCTCGTTGAAGGGGTTGTTCGCCCAGGTGACTATGTTCAGGTAGCTCTTCGTGAGAAAAGCTCTGTCGGCGATGGTTTCAACCTTCACGTCCACGGCGGGAAGAAGGATGTTCCTGGTGTAGTCGTAGAGGGAGAAGAGAATCGAGGAGCTGGCCTCCCGGTTCACCCAAGCCGTCCAAAGGCCTCTCTTAGTGTCCAGGAAGGAGTCATAGGGCCACCCGGCGCGGTCGCCTCCGAGGAGATCCACGGGGTTTCGGTCGATCCACTGACCGTTCTTGTAGCGGAGCAGGTTGATTCCCAGGCCTTGGGTCTTGTAGGTGAAGAGGAACTCGTCGCCGTAGGAGAGCCAGCGGCTGAAAAACTCCCAGTGGGGGGCCACCGGGATGGCCGCGATGGGGTGATCCTCCAGAACATGGGAGTCGTAGACCAGAGTGTTCCCCTTCCTCTCGAAGGCTATGTAGTTGTAGGTGCCCTCCTGGTACCAGGCGAAGGCCATCATGGCCTTGTCGTTGAAGGCGGAGACGGTGGGAAGGAAGTGGAACCCCAGGTACCCGGAGGTCACCTGTTCGGTCCAGAGGATGTCGTAGGTCGAAGGATCGAGCAGGGCGACGACGACGCGGAGCTCCCAATCGTCGGTGACAACCTCCCGGTGGTCCTCCTTGTAGGTCAGGTAAACGTACCCGGTCATATCGTCAACGGTGACGTAGGCGTCGGTTTCGGAAAGGTCACCGTGGGGGGCCATGACAGCCTTCTTGTCGGAGAGTTGAAAGGGTCTCCCCTCCGCCTCGTCGGTTCGGTTCAGAACCGTCACATGGTTGGGCTTGAACCCTTCCGGAGGGTTGGAGATGTTGATCGCCGGCCTCCAGGTGCCGGACTTCATCACCTTCAGGAAGACATCCTTGTTGATCCCTCCCGTATACTCGTCGTAGGCCAGGAGGAGGTCGTCGTTGAAGGTGTTGGCCGTAAGAATGGGCCTTTCAACCTTCCCGGCTCCGATCTTCTGGGGGGTGGTCCAGCTCTTCGTCGACGGGTCGAAGGAGGCGTAGTAGAGGCCCGCGTCGACTTTATGGATGTCGAAGCTCCAGATCGCGTGGAACCGACCGTCTTTGGTCACAGCCATGTCGGTGTAGAAGATCATGGTCTTCAGGTAGGCGCTGTAATCCTGCCCGGGAATCGCGGCGGGGCCGACGAAGGAGGATCCGTCGTGGGCCTTGTAGTAGTAGGCCATTCCGGCATAGGAGTTGCGGTAGACGACCATGAGGTCGCCCAGCTTGTTGACGGCGATGGCCGGTGCCTCGTTGCTACCGGAGAGATCGGGGACCTTTGTCACCGTCAGGGCGGCGGAAAGGTTCAAGGAAGCGGAGAAGAGGAAGAGCAGAAGAAGAAAGGGCAGGGATCTTTTTCTCATAAAAACCTCCTGGAATTCTGCCCATTATACTGTTAAAGGAGGAAAGAATCAACGGGGAGGGCTCTGTCTTCCCTTGGTGATCCCCGGATAGAGTTTTTCCATACACTCGGGGCAGAGGCTGTGGCTGAAATCGGCCTCTGAGTGGTCTCGAATATAGACCTCCACCTGTTGCCAGTACCCGCGATCGTCCCTGATCTTCTTGCAGGAGGCGCAGATAGGAAGGAGCCCGCTCAGGGCCTTGACGTTCCCAAGAGCCTGTTTCAACTGAAGGATCAGAAGGCTCCGCTCCTCTTCCACAAGCTTTCGGGAGGTGATGTCCGTGTGGGTCCCCACCATCCTCAGGGGCCTCCCCTCGCCGTCCCTGGCCATGACCTTCCCCCGGGCCAAGACCCACCGGAAGTTCCCCTGACCGTCCAGCAAACGGTACTCCGTGCTGTAGAGGGGAGCCTCACCGGCCAGGTGGCTCCTCTTCTCCTCCTGGACCCTGGCGAAATCCTCCGGATGGATCCGCCCGCTCAACTCCACCTCTGCGATCAGGCACCCCTCCTCTCCCAGGTAGAACATCCTCCGCCATTGGGTGGAACAGAAGACCTTTCCGGAGGGAACATCCCAGTCCCAGACACCGTCACCGCTCCCCTCCAAGGCGAAGAGCCACCTCTCCTCACTCTCCCGGAAGCGCTCTTCCGCCTCTTTCCTTCGGGTGATATCCTCCAGGGTCCCGTCGAAGTAGAGCAGAGAACCCCGGGAATCCTTGACGGCCCGCGCCGAGATGGAGGCCCATATGGGCCGGCCGTCCTTGCGTGCCATAAGGATCTCTCGGCTTTTAATCTCCCCACCGGCGATCAGCTCGTTGGAGTACACCCCCCGATCCAGGGACCGGAAATAGTGGTCGGCCACAGGCTTTCCCAACATCTCCCGCTCGGACTCGTACCCGAGGATCCTGACCATGGCGGGGTTGGCCATGAGAAAGACCCCCTCCTGGCCGGGAGAGCTCCGGAATATTCCTACCGGAAGGTTCTCGGTCAGGGTTCTGTACCTCTCCTCGCTGACCTCCAGGGCGGTCCAGGCGGCCCGGGTGTTGATCGCCAGGGCGATCTTCCCAGAGACAAAGTTGAGTATCTCCTTGTCCTCTTCTATCAAAGGCTTGTCGGCGGAGTAACTCTGAACGACAAGAACCCCGATGCTCTTCCCCTCGGCCCTGAGGGGAACCCCCAGCCACGAGACAGAAGGAGTGCCTATGTCCTCGACCTCTCCCGCGGCGACAAGCCTTTTGACTTCGGCATCATCCGCCAACAAGGGCACCCCTGTCCGGAAAACATACTCTGTGAGCCCCCTTCCCATTCGCCTCGGCTCCGGAGGTAGGTCGTACTGGTCAACGTAGTAGGGGAAGGAGAAGCACTCCCCCTCCTCCTTGTAGGCGATGAAGAAGTTTACCGTATCCAGGAGTTCGCTCAGAGCCTTATGAATCTCCCGGTAGAGATCTCTCAGGGAGTGTGAGGTGTGGGTCGCCTGGGCTATGCGGAAGATGGCCTGCTGAACCTGTTGTGACCGTTTCTCAACGGTGATGTTCTTCAGGATTCCGAAGAGGCCCTGGACCCTCCCGTTCTTTCCCTTCAAGGGGACCATGGTGGCCAAGCCCCAGACGGGCCTTCCTAAGGGATGTCCTATCCACTTCTCTTCGAACTTGACGGTTTGTCCGGACTCCATGGCGGACTCTTCGAGGCCGAAGAAATGGCGGGTCGTCTCGTTATCGACGACCTCCAGGAGGGTCTTCCCTTTGAGATCTTCGGGGCTCTTCACTTTCAGGAGCCTGGCCAGAGCCATACTCGCCTCCCGAAAGCGCCCCTTCCTGTCGATGACGAAGAGCGCATCGGGGCTGAAAGTAAAAAAGGCTTTAAGCAAACGGCTCTCCCGCTTGAACAAGAGGAAGAACTCCTTTTCGTTTAAAAGCGATTCGTCAGACTCTCCCTTTCCCTCTTTCAACGACCTCTCCTTCATGCCCCCACCGTCCTTTCTATGGATGTGATTATACCCCCACCCGGTGAAGTCATCAACAAGAGGTTGATAGACACGCTCCCCGGTGGTAAGATCGGCACTGTGCAGCGCGCCCTCTTCGCCGCTCCCCAAGGAGGTTCCATGGTCGACAAGAGCACATCAAACCTGGAGCACTTCATCATCCGCCAACAGAGGCTCCACCCCGAGGCTACCGGAGAGTTTTCCTCCCTCTTTTCCAACATCACCTTCGCCTCGAAGATCATCTCCCGGGAGGTGAGCAAGGCAGGGCTTGTTGAAATCCTCGGGATGACGGGGAAGACGAACGTTCAAGGGGAGGCCGTCCAAAAGCTGGACGCCTTCGCCCAGGAAACTATTGTCAAGATCATGATGAGAGGGGGGACTCTTTGCGTCATGGCTTCAGAGGAACAAGAAACGGTGATCCCCGTTCCCGAGCCCTACACTCGGGGGAAGTACGTCCTGGTCTTCGACCCCTTGGACGGGTCCTCCAATATCGATGCCAATGTCAGTATCGGCACCCTCTTCGGAATCTACCGCCGCAAGACCATCTCCACCGGGGAATGCACTCCTTCAGACGTTCTCCAACCCGCAAAGAGCCTCGTCGCCGCCGGCTACATCGTTTACGGTTCATCCACCATGCTCGTCTACACCACAGGGCAAGGGGTCCATGGTTTCACCCTGGACCCTTCTGTGGGAGAGTTTCTCCTCTCCCACGAAGAGATTGAGATCCCCAAGAGGGGTTCCATCTACTCCTGCAATGAGGCGAACTTTCCCCTCTGGAGCGAAGGGGTCCGCCGTTATGTTGCAGATTTTAAAGCCAAGCCGGAGAGGCAGGCCAAATCCCGTTACATCGGCTCCCTGGTCGCCGATTTTCACCGTACTCTCCTCTACGGCGGCATCTTCCTCTACCCCCGGGACAAGAGGTACCCCACCGGCAAGCTCCGACTCCTCTATGAGGCCGGTCCTCTCAGCTTTTTAGCCCAGCAGGCTGGAGGGAGGGGAAGCGACGGGGTGAAACCGATCGTCGACATTGTTCCCGACAAGGTTCATCAACGCACTTCCCTTTTCATCGGCAGCGAAGAGGACGTCCTCGAAGCAGAGGATTACATCAAACGCTTCGGCGATTCCCTCTGAGCGATCTCCCCCGCCAAACCCAACCCAAAGAAGAGCAATCTGAAGAGGAACCACCCCGTCCCTCCCAGGAGAAGGGTCGACCCCAAGAGAAGGAGGGGGAAGAGCCTTCGAGCGCCCCTCTTTCCACCGTCACGAAGAGAACCTGCCCAAGCTCCTGAGAGAAAGGTAGCCACAAGGAAAGGAACCTCTTTGAAGAGTTCGGGACCCGAAAAGAGAAGGGCGACGAAGGCCCCGGAGAGGGCCGCAACCCGGAAGGCCTCCCCCGCTCTTCTCCTCAAGAATCTCCCTCCTAAAACAAGCAGCAGAGGCCAGAGGAAGAGAGGCCAAGGCGGAGGGCTGTCACCCCTCTGGCGCCTCGGAAACCATGCCTTTCCCCTGCCCTCCTGGGACTTCTCCAGAGAGGAGAGAAGCCCATCCAGGGGAGAAGGAAGGGGCTCGTAGATCGGCTCGACCCTGGTCACGCTCAACGGGGGGTTCAACCCTTGGGGAGTCAGCGTGCCCAGTAGACGCCCGTTCCGCCATAGCGCAAGGGATCCCTCTTTCAGGACGGCCCAATACCGCCCCTCCCTCCCCTCCCCCATCCGGGCTTCCCCTTGCCAGAGCCGATGGCGCCTCTGAACGCCCAGGATCAAGAACCAGAAGAGCAACGGGATCATCAGGGAGAGGAGAACCCGTCGGTTTCTTGGGAGAAAGAGGATTGTCCAACCGAGCAGAAGCGCTCCCAGGGCTCCGGCGCTCATCCATGTTCCAAAGCGGGGGAGGAAGAGACACCCCAACAGGAGCCCCGCCGTGAGGGATCCCGCCCTAAGGGCCGCACCGTTCCCATGACTGCCGGAGAAGGCCCCCTGGTAGAAGAGCATGGAGAGGAAATAGCAGAGAAGGGTGAGAACGAAGAAGAGGGGCGAGAGCACCACGACTCCCCTTGAGGATGGGCGGAAGGCTTCGGCCGCCAAGAAGAGAGAGAAGAGAAAAAAGCCGTAACCGAAGAGGAGGGGAAGGGCCCCGTCAATCCGGGGGAAGAGGGTGCCTCTCTTGCGGAAGAGAAGGGCAAAAAGCGGAGGGAGAAAACCGATCAGGAGCGCAAGCCACGGTTGCAAGCCCCAGGCGGCCAACTCTCGAAAGAGGAGAACCCCTCCCGAGAGGGAGAGAAAGGAAGCGGCAAAGGGGAGAGTTTCCACGTCACACCGGATGAAAGGTTAACCCCGCTCCCCCTTCCTGTCAACTCTTGGAAAGAGGTTTGCTCTCTGTTAGAATAGAGATCATTCGAAATTCAGGAGGAAGAGTATGGGTAAAGTTGCCCTCGTTTCCGGCATCACCGGTCAGGACGGATCCTATCTGGCCGAACTTCTCTTGGAGAAGGGCTACGATGTTCACGGCATTGTCCGTCGTTCCAGCAGTGTCGCCAGCAGACTCCGTATAGATCCGATATACGAAAAGGCGAAGGCCGAGGGAAAGACCATGGTTCTCCACTACGGAGACCTAACCGATAGCTCCTCTTTGATCAAGGTCATGGGGAAGGCTCAACCCGATGAGATCTACAATCTTGCGGCCCAGAGCCATGTGAGCGTCTCTTTCGACACACCGGAGTACACGGCCAACGCCGATGCGGTGGGAACGTTGCGATTTCTCGAAGCCATCAAGGAGCTGGGTCTCGAAAAGAAGAGCCGCTTCTACCAAGCCTCGACCAGTGAACTCTACGGCAACACCAAAGAGGTTCCCCAGAGGGAGACGACCCCCTTCGAACCTGCCAGCCCCTACGCAGTGGCCAAGCTCTACGCCTATTGGATCACCGTCAACTACAGAGAATCCTATAAAATTTACGGCTGTAACGGTATCCTCTTCAACCACGAGAGCCCCCGGAGAGGGGAAAATTTCGTCACCAGAAAAATCTCCCTGGGCGTGGCGAAGGTTGTCCTCGGCCTTGAAAAGACTCTCTCCCTTGGCAACCTGGACACGAAGAGGGACTGGGGCTTTGCGGGAGATTACGTCGAAGCCATGTGGAGAATCCTTCAGCAACCCGAGCCTGACGACTACGTCATCGCCACCGGTGAGTCCCATTCGGTCCGGGAGTTCGTGGTCCTGGCCTTCCGGGAAGCGGGGATCGAAATCCGCTGGGAAGGGGAAGGGGTCAACGAGAAGGGGATCTGCAGCAAAACCGGGAAGGTGATGGTGGAGGTCAACCCCAAGTACTTCCGTCCTCAGGATGTCCACTACCTTTGGGGCGACTACTCCAAGGCGAAGAGGGTCTTGGGATGGGAGCCTCGAGTCTCCTTTCACGAACTGGTCCGGATGATGGTCAACGCGGACATGGAAGAGCTCAAGAAAACGATTAAATAAGTTTTATTCCCTACGAAAAAAGGGCCCCGGAGGAGACTCCGGGGCCCTTTTTCTTTTGGAAAGCCTCTATCTCTCTTCCCGAAGAACCTTTCCCTCTTTGATCCAATGGAAAGGCGCAGATTTTCGAGCGGGGCCGTTCCCTGTAGTCGCCTCAAAGGGGAACCCGAGGGCGACGGCGTAAGCCGCCTTGTACCCTTGAGGAAGCTCCAGGAGCATCGGAGCCTCGGGGGAGCTCAGGAAACCCCTGGCCAGCCCTACCCAGCACGAGCCAACGCCCAGGCTCCAGGCCGCCAAAAGGATGTTTTCCACCGCCGCGCAGAGGTCCGCGTGGGGATCCACCGCGTTCTCCCGATAGGAAGCGATCAGAACAGTAGGAGCCCTGTAGAAGACGTGAAAATCCGGGTTGTTCCCTAGGTCGACCATCCACTTCGTCTCACTTCTCCGGAGGGCCTCCTTAGAGGCGACGCTGATCCGGTCCATGAGTTGCCGGTCCTGGATGAGGGTGAAGTGCCAGGACTGGTCGTTGCAGGCGCTGGGAGCCCAGTCACCGGCTTCCACGATCGCCCTGAGCGTCTCATCGGGAATCTGTAAATCCCGGAAGCGGCGGACACTCCGCCGCTTCCGGATCGTATCCAAAACAAGGTTGTCTATGGTCATAGAGCTTTAAGCCTTACATCACCGCGGTCGGCGGAGCAGGCTCGTCTTTGTCTCCCGCCTTCTTGAGAGGCACCAAGATCAAGTAGGCCGCCAAGATGGCGAAAACGGGGATAGCCAGCCAAGGAGCGATCTTCGACAGGCCCTGAATAGCCCAAAACTGGTGGGAGGAACGGAAACCGACCACGGCGGCGATGAAGAGACCAACCAGAGCCTCTCCGGCGATCAGTCCGGAGGCGGCAAGGACACCGGCGTTCTCGACCCGCGCCTTCTGAGCCTCGTTGTAATCTCTCTTAGCCACCTGCTTCTGAACGAGTCCCTTGATAAGACCGCCGACGAAGATGGCGAAGGTGGTCTCCAGGGGGAGGTACATACCGACGGAGAAAAGCATGGGGCTCTTGACCCGGATCAGAATCAAGGCGATTCCCATGGCGATTCCCACCAAAACCAACGGCCAGGCCATCTCCCCGCCCACGATTCCCTGGGAGAGAGCGGCCATGAGACCGGCCTGAGGGGCGGAGTAGGTCTTCCCGCCGAAGCCACCGGCGGCGCCAAACTGGGCGACATCGGAGGTGTGCATCATATAGAGGGGCCAGAAGAGGAGAAGCCCGGCCACGAAGACGCCGATGATATCACCGATCTGCATCTTCCAGGGAGTACCGCCGAGGATGTGCCCGACCTTCAGATCCTGGAGCATCTCCCCCGCAACGGCGGCCGACACACAGCCGACGGCGGCGACTCCAAGAGCGGCCATGACACCCTGTTTACCGGCGATACCGGCGATGACCATGGTGAGGGCCGCCACGATCGTGGTCGCCAGGGTGAGCCCGGAGATGGGGTTGTTGGAAGAGCCGATGATCCCCACCAGGTTACCCGAAACGGCGGCGAAGAAGAAGCCGGTGATCAGCATGACGACCCCGGCCAAGAGGGCGCCGGAGATGGCATGGGTGAAGTAGAAGTAGAGGGCCAGCATCAACGCGAAGACGGCGACCAGACCGATCAGGACGACCTTGAAGGAGAGGTCCTTCTGGGTACGGGCCGTGGCGGCCTCAGCGGTGGCGGATTTCTTCACGTCCGCGACTCCCCTCTTGATGCCCAGGACAAGGTTTTTCCTCATCTTCCAGAGGGTGTAGCAGGCTCCCACGAGCATACCGCCGACGGCGATAGGCCGTACGATGAAGCGGTAGAGGTGGCTTGTCAGGAGGGCCCACCCTTGCGGAGTATCAACATAGGCGCCAGTGGAGACCAGGTTGGGACCGATGAAGAAGACCAGGAGGGGAACGAAGAGTCCCCAAGCCATAAGCCCCCCGGCGAAGTTGAGGGCCCCCAGTTCCGGGCCGATGATATAACCGACGCCCAGGTAGGCGGGGGTGGCCGCGGGGGCGGAGAAGGTTGTCATGCCGCCGGTGGCGATCCCTTTGGCATCCTCTCCCATGCCCAGCTTGAGGAAGCCTTTGGCCTTCCCCATGGCGATCTGAAACTCGTTGGAGGCCCTGAAGACGCCCAAACCGTCCAGGAACTTCAAGAGGGCGCCGACGCCCATGGCCTTGAAGAGCTGCATCGCCGCTTCGGCGCCGCGCTGTCCGGCCTTATGAATCTCCGAGGCGGCCACTGACTCCGGAAAAGGCAAACTCTCGTCCTCGACCATGACCCGGCGAAGAATGGTCACGAAGAGGATCCCGAGGATTCCCCCCAGGATCATGAGACAGGAGGCAAGAGCGTACTCTTTCAGGAGGGATGTCTTCTCGAACTTCCAGTATCCGAGGATGACGAAGGCTGGAACCGTGAAGATCGCCCCTGCCGCGACAGATTCCCCGATGGAGCCAACGGTTCTGGCGATGTTTTCCTCAAGAATGGATCCCTTGAAGAGCTTGAGGATGGCCATGCCAATGACCGCCGCGGGGTAAGTGGCGGCGATGGTCATTCCGGCGCGAAGGCCAAGATAAGCGTTGGCCGCACCGAGGATGACCGTCATCACGAGCCCCAAGAGCAGGGCCCTTAATGTGAACTCCTTCATATCCGTCTTGTCGGGTACGAAGGATTGTTTCTTTTGATCTGCCATCTATTCCTCCCAAAGATGTTTGATTAATGACTCTTGAGAACTTCGTAGATCGCTTTTATAAGCTGTTCCGGTCTGAGAGGCTTCTTCAGATAGTCCGAAGCGCCCAAAGTCAGGGCCTCCTGAATATCTTCCTTCCCTTGCTCGGTGGAGAGCATGATCACCGGAATCTGAGAAAAGTCTTCGGTCTCTTTCAGCTTGGCCAGAAGGTCCATGCCGTCCATGTTGGGCATATTGACATCGCAGACGATAAGATCGATCGGGTGGAGGGTCATCAGGTTCAAAGCTTCGAGTCCATCGGAGGCTTCAAAAATCTGACCTTTAAAGACCTGTTTAAGGGCAATCTTCACCATCTTTCGGATCACCGGAGAGTCATCGACCAACAGAAAATTCATTCTTTGCCCCCTTCGGGTTTCTGATAGACCATGACACCTTTCAAAGGCTTGAGCAGGAAGAGGTTGCTGACCTTGAAAAGGGTATCCGTCATGCCTAAAAACAGGTATCCTCCCGGTACCAGAGAGTCGTAGAGGTGCTTTGTGACTTTCTTCTTCGATTCCAAATCGAAATAGATCAAGACGTTCCGGCAGAAGATGATGTCCATCCCCCTCATGGTCCCTGTCTGCTGGGGGAGAAAGAGGTTGATGATGTTGAAGGTCGCCATCCGCCGTATATCATCACACAGCTGATACCCGTTCTCTTGCTTCTTGAAGTACCGACTCTTCAGGGGTTCCTGGGTATTGCGAAGGTCCGCGTCGTTGTAAAGGCCTTGCCTGGCACGGGCGATCACCTCCGTGTTGATGTCGCTCCCCTGTAGGGAGAAGGAGTTTTCAGGGTTAATGAGGCCCTTCTCCTTCAGCAACAGAGCGATGGTGTAGATTTCTGAACCGTTCGAGGAGGCGGCGCTCCAGATCCTGACGGAACGAGGGGAGAAAGATCTCTTCTTCGCGAGAATCTCGGGGAGAATGGTATCTGTGAGGGCGTTGAGCTGGGGCGTCTCCCTGAAGAAGTAGGTCTCGTTAACCGTAAGGAGGTTGTAGAGGTCCTTCAACTCCTCGAGAGCCCGTCGGTCGAACTTGAGGTAGCTGATGTAGTCCCTGACGGATTGAAACTTGGACTCCTCGATCTTCTTGAGAATCCTCCTCTTGAAGAAGGTCCATTGGCTTCCCTCGAAGGAGAGACCCGTCTGCTCATAGAGCAGTTGCCTTACTTGAAGCAGCTCTTCATCACCGACGTTATCGAGTTTCATGGCTCTTCAAAAATGGTTTCAGGAGTAAGGAGTCGAGCTCTTCCCCTTCCAAGCCCTCCAACCACTCTTTCATCTCCCTATCCTCCTTTCGGCGGGCGTACTCCTTCAGGTGAAGGTATGCTAAGGCTCTCAAAGTCGGCGAAGGGTTTTGAAGGATCAGTTTAAACCTCTCTATGACTTCACCTCCTCCCATCTCCCTGAAGAGGGCGAGGAAGAAACGGTACTCCTTGTTGGAGCGAAGGGTATCGGCCACCGAGAAGATCTCCTTCTCGAAGCGGGGTGCCAGGGTCAACATGTAGGCCTTCAGGGCGGCAAGAAAGGAGCGGCGCTCGGTCATAATCGCGTAAACAAGGTTGGACGACCAAACGCCGAGGCTCTGAAAACTCCGGATGATGGTGGCGATGAAGAAGTCGGGAACCTCCCGGGCTTGACTCTTGAGAAGGCTCTCGATTTTTCCCTGAACATCGGCACGTCCCAGCTTGGTCAAGATCAGGAGCGACTTGTCCATGAGAAGCCAGTCTCCGGTCCTGTTAAAAATTGTGAAAACCCGTTCTTCCACGTCTCTCAGGAGAGTCTCCGGATAGTTCAGGAAGGAATCCAGAAGCACCGCCAGGAGAAAGTCATCGGAGGAGTCGAGGTAAGGAACCAGGAAGGGAAAGCAGTCGGGACAGCTCTGCTCCCGGATGTTCTCTATGATGGAGTAGATGAAGCCCTCCTCTTTTCCCTCTTGAAGAAACCGCTGAAAGTTCTCTTTCACCTCCGGGACCTTGAAGGAAGAGAGGGTTTTGATGAGAAGGGAG
The DNA here is from genome assembly GCA_023621955.1 of Acidobacteriota bacterium. Classification (GTDB taxonomy): domain Bacteria; phylum Acidobacteriota; class Aminicenantia; order JAMOAD01; family JAMOAD01; genus JAMOAD01. The sequence continues at coordinate 125 of JAMOAD010000337.1, read as the reverse complement.
AAGTTGATGTCCAGCGTCGGGTCGAGAAGGGGAAGAAGGTAGCCCGCCGCGCGGCCGTCGCCGATCCTTCCCAGGGCCACGATCGCCTCCTCCTTCACCTCCTGCTCCTCATCGTTGAGCGCCGA
>JAMOAD010000065.1 GCA_023621955.1 Acidobacteriota bacterium | reverse complement strand
GCCCAGTTCATGCTTTCCCGAAAAGAGAACTTCGACCCCACCCTACTGAAACACTTTTTCGAGCTGTTCGCCTTCAAGAAAACCACTCCCCCCTGATCCGTCCGGGGGGCGCACCCCTCTCAGGAGAAGAACGAGATGCGTCTGTTTTCGGGACCCCCGCCCTCGAGGCTCGAGTTTGAGAACCTCTACAGGGAGAACGCCCCCCGTCTCAACTACCTTCTCTGGAACATCATACGCAACCGCCAGAGGGTCGAGGAGGTCATACAGGAGACCTTCTTCAAGTTCTATAAGAACTACTCCCGTTGGGATCCCTCCCTTCCGCTCTGGCCCTACCTGAGGACCATCGCCATGAACACCCTCTTCTCTTCGATGAAGAAAGAGCGGGAGACCGTTCCCTGGGAAGACGCGCAGGAACATACACCCGCCCTCCCGGATTCGGACCCGGCCCTGCATGACCTTGTGGAACGCCTCTTCGCGGCGTTGCCTGAGAGCCAGAGAACCGTCTTGATTCTCAAGAAGGTCGAGGGACTCTCCCAAAGGGAGATCGCCCAATCCCTGAAAATCTCCGAGAAGGCCGTGGAATCGCTTCTCAGCAGGGCGACCTCCAACCTTTTGAAACATTACCCCGAAGGGACGAAGGATTCTTCCCCCTTCGGGAGTACTATGGATAGGATGAAAAACCATGAACCCTAATCCGGTAAACCTCTACTGGAAACGGAAGGATGGCCTTCTCTCCCGGAAGGAGCGTGAGTATATCGACGGCTCCCCCTCCTGTAGAAGGGAGTTCGAAAGGATCGACGAACTTCTCTCGGCCCTTCCCTGGAAGGAACCGCCCTCCCCTCCTCTCCTCCCCGAGGGCTTTTTCCCTGAGCCCCTCTCCCTTTGGCAGAGGTTGCTCTACCCTACCGCCGTGGCCGCCGGCCTTTCCTTGGGCCTCCTTCTGGGTGTCGCCTCCTACAAGGCCGACACCTCCCACAAGGCTCCCACCACCATGGCCTCCCTGGTGACCAACAACGGCCTGGGTTCGGTCCAAACCTTCGATTGGTCCGCCCTGGAGGTCTCCGATGAAAGATAACCGACTCTGGTGGGTTCTCACCCTCTTCTCCCTCTCCCTTAACCTCGGCGTCATCGGATACCTGGTCTACCTCCGCCTCTCCCCGCCCCCCTTTCCCCCCCCTCAACCGGGGCCTCACCACGAGTTTATGGAGAGGAATCGCCCTCCCCTCTTCCACGACCCGGCGGTAAAGCGTTTCTTCTCCCTGACCTCCCAGCAGATTCTCCCCCTCCTGAAAGAGCAATCGGAGCTTCGCCGCCAGATCCACCAGGCCCTGGTCAACGGCGAGACGGCGAAGGCCCAAGATTTTCTGAAGACCCTCTACGAACGTCAACGTGAGATCGATATCCGCTTCATCAACCTGGCGGAACAGGAGTTTAAGGAGTGGCCGCAAGAGAAGAAGAAAGCTCTCTACGGTCAACTCTTTCGCCGATTCCTCGGCAGGAGATTCCCATGAGAACAAGACGTATCGCCCTTCTCTTCTCCCTCCTCTGGATCTGTGCTCTTCCCCTCTCCGCTCAAGCCCTCCACGGGAGGGGCCCGATGGGAGGAGAGATGAGACCGGGAGCGGGGTGGGAGAGGTGGCTCCCGCTTCTGGAACAGAATCAGGGGCCTTGGAAGGTCAGCGACTCTCAGCTGAAGAGTTTCAAGGAGATCCTCGGCCTCTTCGAGAGGGAACGGGTGGCGCTCCAGAACGAGAACAACCGCTTAAGGGTCGACCTCAAGGGCCTGCTGAGAGAGGCAGACTCCCCGGAGGCGAAGCTCCTGGCAACGATGGACGCCATCTCCCACAACCAGCACCTGATCTTTCTGAAGGGTCGCGCCCTGGGCAAGAAGGTCGAGGCGCTCTTCACGCCTGAGCAGAAGGAGATGATCCGGCAAGCCTTGGAGCCAAAGGCAAAGGCCCCGCGGGAATGGCGCCAGGGCGGCCCCGTCCCGCCCAAGGGAGGCGAGGGAGAGCGTCCCCCCCACCCCTTCGACGGGGGAAGGCCGGGAGAGCCTGAACACGAGGAGTAGGCCCTTAGGTCTATCTCGAGAGGCTCCTCCTACTTTTCGAAGGTCCGCCGTTTCCTCTGGTAGGCCAGGGCGAAGCGGTGGGCCTCATCCCTGACCCACTTGAGAAGGTTGAAATCCGAGGCGCCGTCGTCAGGAAGGGGATCGGGACGGTCGAGAAGGTGAAGGTGTTCCGGCTCCCCCTTGGAGAGCGAGACCAGGGGAAGATTCTCGAGGCCGCACTCCCGTAAGGCAAGGAAGGCGTACCTGAGCTGGGCCTTTCCGCCGTCCACGAGAAGAAGGTCCGGGAGCCTCTCCTTCTCATCCCCGGAGAAGCGTCGCCGAAGAACCCGGTAGATATTCTCCGGATCGTTGGCCTTCTTCTTCTTGTCCAGGAAGAACTTACGGTAGTATTTCTTGTCCGGCTCCCCTCCTGTGAAGGCGACCATGGAGGCGACGATCTCCTCCCCTGCGAGGTGGGAGATATCGACCCCTTCGATTTTCCAGGGAAGCGCCCGGAGCCTGAGCCTCTTCTGGAGATCGTCCAGAGTCCTCTGTTGAAGGTACTCCTCCCACTTGACCCTGGCGTTTTCCTCCAGGGTGGTGGAGAGATCGGGAACCGGCACCTGCTCCGGCGTGAGCAGACCGACAGGGTGCCCGACGAGGGAGTCGAGGAAGGGCAACAGAGTCTCCCTCTCCAGGTCCTTCAGGGGAGGGGAGAAGAAGAGGTTTTCCACGGAGCGGCCCTTCCCGTAGAACTGGCTCAAGACCGAGAGGAGCAG
>JAMOAD010000014.1 GCA_023621955.1 Acidobacteriota bacterium | reverse complement strand
CCCTTCTGGAGAGCGAGAACGTTGGCCCTGGCCACGTCCTTGACGTAAACATAGTCCCTCACCATTCCCTCCGCCTCGCCAGGAAAGGTGAAGAGGGAGATCGGTTGGGCGTTGACCATTCTCTCATGGAAGATCGACACGACTCCCGCCTCTCCCTGAGGAATCTGCCGAGGGCCGTAGACGTTAGCGTAACGCAGAATCACATAGGGGACACTGTAACAGGAGCAAAGGTAGCGGATATAGTGTTCTGCGGCCATCTTAGCGATAGCGTAGGGGGATTGGGGATCCGGAAGCGCCTCTTCCCCATAGGGGTAAAAGGGAGTGTCGCCGTAGATCGCCCCTCCGGTAGAGGAGAAGAGAAACCGTTGGATTCCGGCTTTCAGGGAGGTTTCTAGAAGGTTGATCGTACCCAGAATGTTCGTCTCCGCATCCTTTCCGGGACTCTTGACCGATTCGGGAACCGAGATCTGGGCCGCCAAGTGGTCGACGACTTCGATCTTCTCATGACGAAGGATTCTTTCCAGATCGGGAGATAGGATGGAACCCTCGTAGAAACGAGCCTTAGCGTTGATATTCTCTCTTCGTCCAGAGGAGAGATCATCGATAACCGTAACCGTATGCCCCTCAGCTATGAAGAGATCAACCACATGGGATCCAATGAAGCCTGCGCCTCCGGTAACCAAGATTCTCATGGTTCACTCCTTTCGTATCCTAGAGAGACCATTTTAATGGAAAGGAAGAGGGGTGTCAACGCAGGGATTTGGCCTTAAAGGGGTACGTGCCATCCGAGAACCGCATCTAAAGAGCCACTTCAGAGCAAAACCCCTAGGAGCCACGTGGTGAGGCGATCGTCCATCCAGGAATACTCCAGGACACCCTCGATTGTATTTATCCGCCGGGTTAGTCTTTTTGGGAATTGGGCTTCGTGTCGGCACGCCGACATAGAACTAAAAAAGAGAAGCCATAAGAGGTTCTCTCTGAGGAGAGAAAGAGACACCCTTACCTGGGAATGTCTTCGAAAGGCCTATGCACTCATGGGAAAGCCCCGCAGGTTCGAGCCGTTTTTTCCCGTTATGCTTTGTCGCATAATATATATTATGTCAACTGACATGGGGAAGAGGCGTTATTGGGCTTCTCCGAGGGCCCTCTTTTCTGGGTCGGTTATCGGGTCGGACCACGGAGACGGCCTTGGGCAAAGGGTTTGGGCCTGCCGAGATAGCTTCGTCCTTCTTTTTCCCTTCCCTCGTTTATTCACACGTTATTCACATTTGCTTCCGGACAGTCTCTCTGTTCATGTCAGCCTCGTCCTTTGGGGTTCAGGATTGACGCCTGACCTTCAGAGATGATTATCCCCAGGAGGGCAATTATTGAATTGCGGGTGACGAGTGAAGACGAACGTAACTAACCAGTGAGATTATTTTGAAGGCTTCGTTCACTTTCTTTTCATGATTCTTTTTTGCTCTCTTCGGAGAGCCTGGAGAATTGGCCTTCTCTGTATTCATTAGAGAAGCAAATGATTTGGCCGTTTACTCGCTGAGCAAGGACTCTCCTTGCTGAACGGCTAGCCTCCTCTCACACTTCGACTCTCAGCGCCAGGATTCCCCCACGAAGATTCTTGTCGGCGTGCCGACATTTTCCAGGGATCATCGTAAATGCTCATCCAATGCGGTTTGAGAGCAAGAAGCCTCTGAGAGGCTCCAGAAACGCTTTTCTCGCCCTTTCCGACCCAAAGTACACCCCTAGGGCTCTCTCTTCCCCTCAACCAAGAGGCCCTCTCTTCCGTCTTTCCCTACTTTGTTCTATAATTTGGTATGGATCCCATGAAAGAAGGTTTCGAAGCTTCCGCGCAAAAACAACTTCTCGATGAGAAGAGAGGTTCTCTGGCAAAATACGTGGCCCTCTTCATAGGCCGTCCAGGTCTATGGCCTCTCTTCCTCTACGAGACGGTGGTCACCCTCTTTACCTCTCTTCCCGGCGGCTTAGGCCTGGCCTTGAGGAAACTCTTCTTCCCTAGGCTCTTCAAGAGAACGGGCAAAAGGGTTGTCTTCGGCAGGAACATGACCATCCGCCACCCCTGGAAGATCGAGATCGGGGATAACGTCGTCTTCGACGACAACACGGTCTTAGACGCCAAGGGCTCAGGAACCGGGGGAATATGGATCGGAAACAACGTCTTTATAGGACGGAACACCTCCTTGGTCTGCAAGGAGGGAGAGATCCGTATCGGGGATTATTCCAATATCGGGACCGATTGCGCCCTTCTCTCGGAGACGAAGATCGAGATCGGCAGGTATGTCTTCCTCGCGGGGCGTTGCTATCTCGTGGCCGGCGGAAACCATGGGTTCAAAGATCGGGAGACGCCCATCATGTTTCAACCCTCTCTCTCCAAGGGAGGTATCACCGTTGAAGAGGATGTCTGGCTCGGTGCCTCGGTGACGGTTCTGGATGGAGTCGTCCTTGGGAAAGGAACCGTGGTGGGAGCGGCATCCTTGGTCAACCGTCCGATCCCCCCCTACTCCATCGCTTACGGCGTCCCGGCCAGGAGAGTTCAAGAACGGTAGAGAGGGCCCTCTCATTTATGGTATCATAGGCCTCTGGAGGCCCCTTGATCGTTCCCCTGTTGAAACTGCTGCTCCCTCTGTTCCTTCTGGTTGTCCTTCTCTCCAGGAAGGTGAACATCTCTCTCTCCCTCGCCGTTTCAGGAATCTCCATGGGCCTTCTCTTCGGCCTCACCCCGGCGCGGATGGCCTCTTTAACTGGAAGGGCCCTCCTGGAGGGGGAGACTCTGGAACTCTTCTTCGTGATCTACTTCGTCTTGACCCTGGTTCA
>JAMOAD010000137.1 GCA_023621955.1 Acidobacteriota bacterium | reverse complement strand
AGGGGCTAACGGGAAAGAGAGGCGAGAAAATTCTCCACAAGGCGTTCCAACTCCTCCAGAGAGGAGATGTTCTCGATGGTGTGGTCGGCCTCGGCGACTGTCGGTCCCACTTGCTGCCCTTCGGGAGGTTCTCCTATTCCCCAATCCCTGTCGAGACGTCGGACAATCTCCTCTTCAGACTTTGGATCCGAAGATCTGGAGCGGCGCAAAACCCTCTCGACCAAGAGCTCTCTAGGAGCGGTGACCGCCAAAAGGACAAACCCTTTCAGCCCTCTGAGCTCCACTACCTCCGCAGGGTTCCTGATTCCGTCGATAACCCAGGGACGGTCAGGCTCCTCCTGAACCCTCGCCCTCACCCGGGCGCCCAAGACCCCCGCCCCTCCCTCTCTCCGGAGGCGGTTCCCCGTATTTTGAAGGGTCTCTCTACTCTCCACCAGCCCCGCTTCTTTGACTGCTTCACGGACCATATCGGAGAGGGAGATATACTTGAAGCCCCTCTCCTCCAAGAGCCTGACGACTTCTCCCTTGCCTGAGGCCAAGGGCCCGGTAAGACCGATCTTCCAATTTGTCATCGTATCACCTGAGAAACCGACGGTAGGGAAGGGGAATTTCGTCCACAAAGCGGGACCATTCCCGACAAGAGGTGAGGAAGAGCCGACGCTTCGCCCTGGTCATCGCCACGTAGAAGAGTCTGCGTTCCTCTTCCAGACCCTCCAGGCTCTCCTTGGCAAACATATGGGGTAGACTTCCTTCCTCGACTCCGGCCAGGATTACCGTGTTAAATTCAAGCCCCTTGGCGGCGTGAATGGTCATGAGGACGACCGAGGCTTCGTCACGGAGCTCCTCCGTTCCTTCCCGCAGGGTCAGCTGGGAGAGAAATTCGGTCCCCTCTCCGGGAAAGCGGGAGGCAATCTCCAGGAGCTCCTCTACGTTTTCCCAACGTCCCTCGAGAACATCCTCTTCCTTCCGGGTTAAGAAACGACGAAAATCCGTCCGTTCCACGACCCTTTTGAGAACCTGATCCAGTGGTTTCTTGTCAAGGTCCCGGGCTGTTTCGTCCAAGATCGAGAGAAACTCCCTGAAGAGACCCGCCTTGACCACTCCCTCCCGCTCTGCCTTCCTGGCCGCTTCGAGGTAGGGAATCCCCCAGGAGAGGGCCATCTCCTTCACCTTCTCGAGGGTTTTCTCCCCGATCCCCCGGGGGGGAAAAGAGATAGCCCTCAGGAAGGAGGGATCGTCGTCGGGAAAGTAAGCCAGCTTGAGGTAGGCGGCCAAATCTTTGACCTCCTTCCTCTCGTAAAAGCGGAGGCTTCCCACGATCTTGTATTTGACACCCGCTTCGTTAAGGGCGTCTTCCAGGGCCCTGGAACGGCTGTTGATCCTGTAAAGGACGCCAACGGGAAAGAAGTCCCGCGCCCCCGTGTTGTTCCGGATGGTCGAGGCGATAAACTCCGCCTCCTTCTCCTTATCGGCCGCCTTGTAGAGAAGAATCGGGTCCCCTTCAGGGTTTCTGGTGAAGAGGTTCTTCTCGATCCTCTCGCTGTTCCCGTTGATAACGGCGCTGGCGCCTTGAATAATCATCTTCGAAGAACGGTAGTTCTCCTCTAAGGCGATCACCTTGCACCCTTCGTTGTCATCCCGAAAGAGCTTGAAGATCTCCCGGTCGGCCCCTCTCCAGGAGTAAATACTCTGATCCTCATCGCCGACAACGCAGAGGTCTTTCTCCCGGGTGATCTGTCTCAGAAGTTTATACTGTTCCGGCGAGGTATCCTGAAACTCGTCCACTAGGACATAGCCGAACTGAGCCGCCACCCTCTTACGGAGCTCCTCGTCCTTCTTCAGCATCTGAGTCGGCCTGGCGATGAGATCTTCAAAGTCAACGGCTTGCCGTTTCTCCAACTCCTTCTGGTAACGGAGGTAGAGGTCGATATACCGGGAGTCCATATAGTTGATGAGCATCGCCCGGACTTGGATGAGAATCCCCTTCCTCTTGGTTCCGGAAATCTCGGCGACGACCTTTTTCAGCTCGTCAGAATCCAATTTCAGCTTCATCGAGGCGGCGATCTCTTTCAGAAGGGCCTTCTGATCTTCTCTGTCCAAAACGCTCAGAGACTTCCCGTTGGAAAGATGGGTCTTCAGGAGCCTGAGGCCGAAGGAGTGAAACGTGGAGATCCAAAGCCTGCTCCCTTCCACCCCCGTCAAGGCCTGAACCCTCTCCTTCATCTCGTGGGCGGCTTTGTTGGTAAACGTGAGAGCCAGCACCTCTTCCGGCTGAAGCCCCATCTCGCGGATCATATAGGCAATCTTGAAGGTGATCACCCTGGTTTTCCCCGAACCGGCGCCGGCGCTTATCAAGAGAGGGCCGTCGAAATAGGTGACCGCCTCCCTTTGTCTGGGGTTTAATTGAACGAGTAACTCTTTGACCGATTCCATGTGGCTCTCTCCTGAGAGGGGCGTCGCCCCGTGTGGAAGAACTCCATTTTATCGGTCTAGAGGAGAAAAGTCAACGAGCCTGGTCCCTTCAGGGTTTGCGGTGAGTGATCTCCTCGACCACGGGGCCAAGGAATTTCACGTTCAAGAGGATGATCAGGTTGACCAGGTCCTTCTTGCACTTAACCGCGTAGCGGACGAAGTCCTTCTCTTCGTTCCGCCGGAGAATCTCGATGTACTCTTTCAGCTCCTCTTTGATCTCTAAGAGGTAGTGCTTGACCTCTCTCAACTTCGTGGAGAGAAGCTGGAGATTATCCAAGCTTTCGGCTCGGTCTATCTGGAAGGAGGGAGGGAGAGCCCTGAGCGTGTCGGCGGCAAGGTGGGTAAACTCCTCCCCCAAGGCTTC
>JAMOAD010000250.1 GCA_023621955.1 Acidobacteriota bacterium | reverse complement strand
GGCAAGACAACCCTGATCAACGACATCGAACTCTACGCCGACGGGAACACCCCAAGCGGCCGGGTCGTCAAGATCGACGGGCGCATCCGCTCCCAGGATGCCGATGGTGACCCCTCCCACAACCCCATCTCCTTGATCTCCCAACACACCAACTTCCTTTCGGATCTGCCGGTTCAGGAGTTCATCGAGATCCACGCCTCGATCCGTAAGCTTGCCGACGGTACGACGGCCGTTCGGGAGACCTTCGACTTCGCCAACCAACTCACCGGGGAGCCGCTACTCCCCTCCGCTCCGATGACCGAGCTCTCGGGCGGGCAGACCAGGGCCCTGTTGATCGCCGACGCCGTCGTTATCGGTAACGCGCCGATCATCCTGCTCGATGAGATAGAGAACGCGGGGATCCATCGAACCAAGGCACTGGAGCTATTGCGGCGTTACGAGAAGATCTTCATCTTCGTCACCCATGATCCGCGGATCGCCCTTCTCTCGGACTTTCGAATCGTCATGCGGAACGGCGCGATGATCCGGACCATCGAACGGGACGACGACGAGCAGATCGTGGCCGCCGAAATCCGCAAGCTCGACGACCTGTTGCTCCACTTCCGCGGCCAGATCCGCGCCGGTCAACGTTTGACCTCCCAAGAACTCACCGAGAGGCTGCGCGCCCTCGGTTACATCTCGTGAAGGAGAGAGACCCATGAAAACCGTTATCTGCGCCGGGCCTGCCACAACCGGTAAGACCAGTGTGCTGAGGCACACGATTCGCGCCATGTTGAAGGCGGGAAAGAAACCCGCCTATCTGAAGATTGACGTACAATACGCCGACGAAGAGAAGATCATCGGCAAGGAGTTCGGCATTCCGGTGAAGACCGTCTACTCAGGCGAGTTGTGTCCCGATCACTGTAACGTGATGGTGCTGGGAGACGCCTTGGTGTGGGCGGAAGAGGCCGGTTCCGATTGCCTGTTGGTGGAAACCGCCGGGCTCTGTCTCCGCTGTTCCCCCTACATCGAGGGTTCGCTGGGGGTGGTTGTTCTGGAGGCCACAAGCGGTATGAACCTACCCCGTAAGATCGGTCCCATGCTCTCCCTGGCAGACGTGGCGGTGGTGACCAAGGTCGACCTGATCTCCCAGGCCGAACGGGAGGTGTTCCGCGCGCGCATTCTGGAAAACGCCAGAGAGATCCGTATCCTGGAGGCCGACGCCCTCTACGGCATCGGTCTCGACCCGCTTCCAAGGATGATCGAAGAGTCCAAACCCTTACAGCACCCCCTCTACCTGCGGGGCAACCCTCCAGTGGGGACGTGTACGGTCTGCGTCGGTAAGAAGGAGATCGGGTGGAAACAGCACTTCGGTATCGTCCGCTCCCTGGAGAGTGAGGCCTTCTACCGGGGTGAGTGAAGAGAGACCGCTCCGTGCTCCCTTCACCCCGTCGGAACTGGGGCATTGAACGACACAATCTTGTTATGAACATAAGGAGAGAGAGTATGATCCAACAGAGTCCGAAGGAAGTCCAAGAACAACTTCCAGGCCTCGACTGTGGGGCGTGCGGCTCCCGCACCTGCGAGAAATTCGCCGCCCTGGTAGCCGAAAAGCCTGAACTGCTGGAACGTTGCATTCACCTGTCTCAGAACAAGGCGGGAATACTACAAGATACAAAGTGCCAACCGCTCTTTTGCAAGGGATGTCAGAACTCCGCAACGGATGCGGAGGTGACTTGGCACGACTCTCTGGGCCGGGAGTTCGACTTCATCCTCGACGCCTTGCCCGGCGATCCGGGCCCGCGGGAGGTCATATTGCCCCACAACCCCTCCCGAACGGCTCAGCTGAACGTTCAGAAGGGGGACATACTGATCGGGCGTCCCCTGGGCATGTCTTGCGGCTGTCCGATCACCCATTGCGGCATCGCCATGGAGGTCGACCAGGTGAACGGCGTCATCTCCTGGTGTGTCACCGGGCCTCTGGGACCCCGCTCGGCGGGTTTCAAGGACCTGGGTTACTACTCCGCCGAGGCCTACGAGGGGGTGGTCTCCGCCAGCCGGGCCGACCTGAAGATCGGTATGCGCTACTGGTTCATGCCCCACCGCTGTATGTTGCAGTGGCGTCATAGCGCCTTGGTCAACTTCATCAACCGGGGGTCTCAGGGTTTACAGGTTCGCCTGGAAGGCCTTTTCATCGGTTGAGCGAGATCTTTCTAGGGCTGCGAAGGGATGAAGGAGAGGGGGCTCTGGATTGAAAGGATGAGAAGGGGACGGCGGTGAGGCCGTCCCCTTCTTGATTTTATCTGATGACCATGAGTTCCTTGAGAACGTTTTCCGCCTTGTCGACCTTGTCCGCCACGAAGAGGATGTAGCGGGCGTCTACAGAGATGGTGCGTGTGATCTCGGGAAGGAAGTAGTAGTCCGAGACAACGCTCTCGTAGTTCCCGTCGAAGAGGAGGCCCATGAGGTTCCCCTCTTTGTCGATGATCGGGCTTCCGGAGTTTCCACCGGTGCTGTCGTTGGTGGTCAGGAAGTTGACCGGGACGTCCTTGAGCTCGGGGTCTGTGTACCCCTCGGTGTTATGGTTCCGGTAAACGAGTTTGATCTTTTCGGGGACTTCGAAAGGCTCTTTCCCCGTGTCCTTCTCCAAGACCCCTTTCAGAGTCGTTTGGCTGGAGTAGAGAACCGCGTCCTTGGGGGAGTAACCTTCGAGGACGCCGAAGTTAAGCCGGAGAGTCGAGTTGGCGTCGGGAAAAATCGGACCCTTGCGGGTTTTCAGCAAAGCCTCCATATAGAGAGGTTTCAGGAGCATCATCTTCCCGGCGAGAACCTCCCCCTCCGCTTCGGCCGCATCGAACTC
>JAMOAD010000323.1 GCA_023621955.1 Acidobacteriota bacterium | reverse complement strand
GACCCTGAAGTTGACCCATCCCCGTAAACCTTGGGCCGAATACACCGCTTACTCCTCCCAGGAGAGGGGCGTCGCCTATGCCGCCGCCGCCGAAGCCTTCAAGGCCCTTCTCGCGGAGAGAGAACCTCGGCCCTTGCCCAAGGGCCCGAGGGACTTCCTCTTCGAGGGGCGGGGGGCGGGGATCTTCTTCCATGAGATTCTCGGCCACCTGCTGGAGGCGGACACGGCCCTCTACCCAGGGTCCCCTTTCCGGTTGGAGAGGATAGGGGAGAGACTCTTCCCGGAGGGGCTGGGGGTTGTCGATCTGGCCGACGGCCTTGGCGTCCAGGATGATGAGGGGACTCCCTCGCAGAGGGTGGTCCTTGTGGAGGGGGGTGTCCTGAGAGGCTTTGTCTCGGATAAGAAGCATCTTCTCCTGGGGTTTCCCCAGGGGGGGAGAGGGAGGAGGGAGAGCTACCGGTTCCCTCCCCTGCCAAGGCAGAACATCATCTCCGTGGAACCTGGCCGGAAGGAGCGGCGGCAGATTCTCGAGGAGTCCAGCGGAGCGGTTTGGATCAAAAACCTACGGAGCGGTCTTATGGACAGGCGGTCTCTCACCTTCGAACTCCAGATTACCGAAGCCTACCTCTTGGGCAAGAACGTTTCGGAGACGACTCTCTTGCGCCCCTTTTCCATCAGGGCCCACCTGGGAAGTTTTCTGGGTAGGATCAGCGATCTCTCTCGGGAGGTCTATGCGGGAGGGCGGGAGGGAATCTGCATGAAATCCGGTCAGATGGTGCGGATAGGGTACCGGGTTCCTCTGGTGAAGGTCCGGGGAGTGGAGCCATGAGAGAGGTCGGTGCCGATCTGGTCGAGAGGGGCTACCGCTCTTTTGACCTCTTCCATGAGAACCGATGGGTAGATACGCTCTCCATCTCCCCTTCAGGGAAGATGGAGGAGCACAGGAGGGAGGAGGGATGGGCCTTTCGCTTCTTTACCGGAGGCCTCCGGGTCCACTCCTACTCCGGCACCTCCTCCCTCCCCCCCTTCCCGCCTCCGCAGGTTCTCCACGGGCCCTCGCCCTTCGACCTTCTTCCAGAGGGGATCCCCTCTCCTGCGCAGAGACACCCTGGCCAGGAGTCAGATCTTTGGAAGGAGCTCAGGGACGACCTCTTCGGCGGAGCCGCCGGAGAGGTCCGGCGACTCCGTTTCGTCAAGGGTCAGAGGGAGTTCTTCAACGCCAAAGGGGCCTGGGGTGAGTACCCCTTCTCGTGGGCCGAGATTCTTCTCGTCACCCCCACCTTCTCCGCAACCCTCCGCTCCGGGGATGTCAAGGCCCTTCTCTCTCAGTGGAGAGAGGCGAAGAAGAGCCTTCAGCCTTGTGAAGGGAAGAGGCTTTGCCGTGCCTCCTCCCTCAGATTTTCCCCTTGGGCGGCCTCCCAGCTTCTCGATTTCTTAATCCCCTATCTCTACCGCCTTCCCCTCTACACCTGGACCGGTAACCCCTCCCTCTCCCTCTTCGACGACCCTCTCCTTGCCGGGGGAAGCCGGGGGTACCCCTTCGACGGGGAAGGGGTACCCGCACAAAGGAGAGCCATCCTGAGCAAGGGTACCGTTGTAGGGAGGATCGTCGACGCCCGCTCCTCCTTTCGTGACGGGGGTGCCTTGACGGGAAACCTTGCCCGGATCGACCCCTGGACGGCTCCGCTCCTTCTCCCTTCCAACGTGGAGCTGATCCTGGACGAAACCACCGACCGGGAGGCTCCCCAGGTCATGAGGGTGGAGGAGAGCGACCTGGAGGGCGGAGAGCTCTTCCTGAGGCTGGTTCTGGAAGATGGAACTACCACCTTGCTTGCCGAAAAGATCGAAGATTTTATCCGGCGGTTGTCCAGAGCCTCCGGGGAAAAAGCCCTCTTCGGGGGCTTCTCGGTCCCGCCCCTCTTCTGGGGGAGACCCTAGAGAGGAAAAGTCGCCCCCCTCTTCCTGGCCGTTCCCGAAGGGAAACACCAAGGGGGAGGTTATCGAAGCCTGCGGTGAAGCTCTCCGTCGCCGCAGGTCGCCCTCAACACCGATCAGCGGTGGAGGAAGGTCGGAGGATCAGGAGTAGGCCAGTTCACAGAGTTTGTAGTACCAAACGGATTGTTTGGTGGTGTGAAGCTTGAACCAGGCCTCTAAGATCTCAGGGGCGTAGAGATGAAGAGCTTCGAAGATAGAGCGCGCGAACTCAACCGGTGCAATCCCCGAGGCGGTAATGATGTTCTGGTCGCTAACGGCGAGAGCCTCTTGGTACCGATCCTGCCCCCGGTATTCACCAAGGTGGAGAAACTCCGGAGCATTGCTTGTGTGGTTGACGGTGTTGAGGAATCCTCTCTTTGCCAGCCCGAGAGTTGCTCCGCAGATGGCCGCCACGGGGACCTGTGCCTTTATGAACCTCTCCGCGACGGAGAGAGCGAGATCGTGCCTATCGCCATCCCAACCGCTGCCTCCGCAAAGGACAAACATGGCGCACTCTTCGACCCTTACGTTTTGCAGAAGCGCGTCTGGAGCAATCCTGATGCCGCCGGCGGTCGTGATAGGGTCAAGAGAGCTTGCGCAGGTCTCCACGACGAGACGTTCGGGAGCGTTCTGGAAGGTGGAATCGTTGATCCCGGGGGCAAGATACCCATACTCCCAGTCAGAGAGGGAATCGTAAACGTAGAGGCTGACTTTCTTTTGCATACCGTCTCCTAAGGGAAAACTTACAACCCTAGCTCTTCGCCGATGAGTATAACCTTGATTCTCCTCTTGGGGTAGCACTTTTCGATGATGGACCAGACATTGCAGATCCTCTGATCACTGCTGCAGTTCACGCAAGATCCCGTCTTCTGGCATGGTGTTTGGAAGTTTGGATGCCGCTTGATGTTCCCTGGAGCGCAATGGGTCTTGATTCTTTCCATGCCCTCTTCAAGATCTTTCACGATTTTGTTCTTTCCCACGGTTAACACCACGTTCCTCGGGCCGAAGACGATTCCCCCGATTCTGTTCCCCGTCATGTCCATGTTGAGAATTTGCCCCCTCTCTGTAACCGCGTTTGATCCGGTGAGGAAGAGATCGACGCTCAAGGCCTCCCTTCTCGCCTTTACCCGCTCCTTTCCGGTCTGGTCCATGTTGAAGGTTTCGATGAAAAGGATCTTCTTGTTCGCCTTGAGATCCTCGAGGATTCTTGTTCCTTTCAGCGTTTCAGAATCGCCGTATGAGACGCTCTGAGGCTCTATGGAGGGGAGCATCTCCCTTGCGAAGAGCTCTCTCGCCTCAGCGGCGCTTCCGCAAAGGTAGACTTCGAACCCGTTGTGCTCGAGAGCGGCCTTTGTCGTGTTCATGGATTCCGAGAACATAGATCACCCGTAGTAAAAAAAGTCTCAACAGCGTGTCAGCATAGCATAGGCTCAACCTGTGTGACAAACGCCGAGGGAAGTTGAAGAGGTTGCGAGTCCAGTTCAACCCACCCACTGGACGCTCTTCATCTTTCGAGATATGCCCCGTTGGAACCGGTGTCTTGGATATCCTACAATGATCGACGAAACAACCTCTTGATCATCGCTTAGGCCGAAGAGGGCCCGAAGTTCCCTCTTGTTGTTGATTGCGGGGGGGATGATGTCCATGATGGAAGCGCCTAAACCGAGGGAGTGTGCGGAAAGCATCCCATAAGCCGCGGCAATGTGGATGTCCGCGGAGATCTCTTCTTCCCCTTTTCGAGACAAGAGCAAGATCATTGCCGGAGCGCCTCGGGTGATCGTGTCTTCACTGCCCTCTCTTAACCCCGGAAGACTCCTCTTCAACGAGGGGACCAAATGCCTCTGCATTGTCAAGAAGCGTCTCTTCCCGACCTCCCTTTTTATGAAATGCCTCTTGATGGGGTTGCCGAGAGCTTTCAACAGGGAATCGTAGAGATCGACCATGAGGGGAAGAGACTCTTTCATGACGCTTTTGCTGTTGACAACGATGAGCTCGAACTTCAACGGTGGAAAGCCGGGAGGGGAGAAGGATATGGCGTTCACGATGTCTTCGAGCTTTTCGGCTTCCACCTCTCTATCGGTGAAGTTTCGTACCGCCCTCCTCGTGGAAATCAGGTCGTAAAAAGGTTTTGGCTCAATCTTGACCTCCGGTAAGGGAAAGAAGTCTTTCCCGTAATCCAATCCGCTGACGACCACGGACTCGGTCGGGCAGATCGCCATACAATGTCCGCACCGGAAACAGGCCTCGACCCTTAAGGGATCCGCGTACACAGAATTAGACGCATCGAATCGGGGGATTCTGTTCGGACAAACATCTACACAAAGGCCACATCTTGTACAGGTGCTGGTATCGAAAGTCATCTTCGTCATTGGTCTCTCCGAATTTGCCGAAGGCCTCCCCGGGAAAGCTAAACCGGGCTTCCGCCGGAGCGTAGGAGAATTGTTTGTCCGGTAAGTAGGGCTGTTGTAGGGCTTTATTTTAATCCTTTCTCGTTGAAGAACTGTGAATATTTCATGTCACTCCCTTTGATATGGTTCTTGAGCCAATCGCTTAAAAAAGTCATGATTTCGATAGACAGAGTCAGTTTTCCCTTTTCAAATCCATCTTTAAACTCTAAAACCTTTTTAACAAAGGCGGCATGCTCTTTCTTATGGCTGTCGGCCTCTGGATACTTAAACCGGGCGAAGTATTTTTCTTCTGTGCTGAAGTGAGTCGAAGTGTAACCGACCAATCCATTTACAATCTTGTCCAAGACATCTTTCCCTTTCCCCTGTTTCATGGCGTCGTTAAGGTCGTTGATCATAGACACCAGCTTTTGATGTTGTTGGTCAATCTCTACAACCTTTACGCTGAGGCTTTCATTCCACTGAATCAACGCCATTTTAATTCTCCTTGTCGTTTTGTTTCACGAAATCGATCTCGGTCTCAATCTCCTCAAGGGGCATCTCGAATTACGCAGATCTGGTTGTTCTCTGTCATTAACACCTCCTCTGCAAACGCTGTCCTGTAAGATAGAATTGGGAAAAGCACAACCCCTATCCATGTCCCCTTTTCTTTTTCAAAACACCGTTGGGCCGAGAAACCGCGGTATACGCCTTCAAACCTATGGTAACACAACTCCCTGGAGAAGAAGAGAATCTCTTCTGGAGCGGACCCGGGGGAATTGAGTACCTCTGGCGAAGGCACCTTCCCTCTCCTTTGAAAAACGTCAGTCCAGTGGTCCTTGGAAGGCCGGTTCAAGCATGTCCGAGGTCTTTGACAAATACCGTTTTACGCCAACCCAGGCGAAGCCTTTGGCCTCTTTGTCGAGATCGATGGGAAGGTTGTCGGAGGGAAGCGCCAGTATCTCCTGAAAGCTGAACCCCTTCTTTATGACCACGAACTTCATGGTCCCTGGGTGTAGGGCTCCCTGAGGGCAGGAGTAGATGCAGTTGAGGCAGAGGGTGCAGTTCTTGCCAAAAACAGGCCTGTCTCCGTGCAGAGAGATATTGGAAACAGGGCATCGTTTCACGCAGAGGCCGCAAAGGGTACAGGATTTATCGACGAGAATCTTTTTCCCAAAGGAGCGGGCGCCGGCATGTTCCAAAGAGCCGATGAAAGTGAGGAATCTGTTGCCTAAGAGGGGATGCGTGAAGGAGCTCTTGCCGTTAAGAACATCGTTGACCACATAGGAGACTTTATAGGGGAGAACCTGCAACAGCTTGGAGCTGAGAACGCGCTTTGTTCCGACGATCCAGTTTGAGGGCATGACGAGCATCTTCTCGTATAGGAGCCGATAGTTCTTTCTTTTAAGGGCTCTCTTGAGGGGAACGCGACAAGCGAGGTTCGGCGTGACCTCGCCGCCGCCTGAAATGGAGATGATGACGACGGGCCTCTCGTCCGCTTTTTCAAGGTTTTTCACCCATCTCATGACCGGTTCAGGGGCATTGGACGCATGAACGGCAAAGCAGAGAACCAAGAGGTCGATGTCTTCATCGGGAGATTCGGTTTTTGTGATGCTTCTACAAAGGGTGGTATGGCCCCGTGCCTGAAACTCCTTGGAGAATGTTTTTGCGACATGTTCAGTACAGCCGGTGCCGGAGAAGTACACGATTTGAACGTTCATTCCTCTATCCTCGCCCGCCGAAGGCCCGCTCCAGGAGTCGGCCTGATCTGTGAAGCCATGAGAGAAAGCCGGTGTTCGAACTCAGAAGATCTTGCCGGGGTTGAGCAGGTTCTGGGGGTCCCAGACCCTCTTCACCCCTCTCATGAGCTCAATCTCCGGCTGTGAGAGCTGAAGGGAGAGGTAGGGCCTCTTGGCGATTCCCACGCCATGTTCTCCTGAGAGGACCCCTCCCCAGGAGACGACCTTGGTGAACAACGCCGTCAGGAGAGTCTCCGTCAGGGGGAGCTGCTCTGGCCGGAGAAGGAAGTTCGTATGGATGTTCCCGTCGCCGATGTGGCCGAAGAGGACAACCTTGACATCATGCTCTTTTGCAAGCCCGTTGATCCACTCCACCGCCTCCGAGAGCCTGCTCCTAGGAACCACGATATCTTCGTTGACTTTGTGCAGGCCTAAGTTTGTGATCGTTGGGGAGATCTGCCGCCTCATGGTCCAGAGGCTCTCCATCTGAGAGGGGTCGAAGGAGAACTCCCTCTCCGTGGTCCTGGGGCCGACAAGGGAGAGAAGAGTCTCCATGTCCGCATGGATCGCCTCTTTGCGCCCATCCAGCTCCAGAATCAGGAGGGAGGTGGTCCCCTCGGGAACGGGAATGTTGAGGAAGCGGGAGACTTCGGTGAGCGCCGATTGGTCGAGAAACTCCATGGCCGAGGGGAGAACCCCGGAGCCGAGAATCTGCACCGTCGCCTCTACCGCCTCCTTGACGGAGGGGAAGCCCAGCCTGATCACCCCTCGGGATTCCGGGAGAGGGATCAGCTTCAGCGTGATCTCCGTGATCAAGGCCAGGGTTCCTTCAGACCCCACGAGGAGGGATGTCAAGTCGTACCCGACGACGTTCTTGAGAGTCCTGGACCCTGTCCTGAGAATCTCCCCGGAAGGGAGGACGGCGGTGAGCCCGAGCACGTAGTTCTTCGTGACGCCGTACTTGAGACAGCGGGGGCCGCCGGCGTTCTCCGCGACGTTTCCTCCCAGAGTGGAGTTCTTGAGGGAGGCCGGATCGGGCGGGTAGAAGAGGTTCTCCCTCTCTACGGCCCTCTGGAACTCTTCGGTTATGACTCCGGGTTGGACCCGGGCCAGGGAGTCGGCGGGAGAGATTTCCAAAACCTTGTCCATCTTCGTGAAGGAGATCAGGAGGCCCCGGTTGACCGGGAGGGAACCGCCGCTTTGCCCGGTTCCCGCCCCCCTGGGGGTTAAGGGGATTGCGTGCCTGGTGGCAATGGAGGCTATGGCGGAGACCTCTTCGGTGGTCTCCGGGAGGAGAACGGCGTCGGGGAGGTAGAGGGTGTTGGTGGCGTCGTACCCGTAAGATTGCAGGTACTCCTCTTCCCGGTGGAACCTCTTGGGGCCCAAGAGGTCGGCCAGCTCCTTGATGGCCCTTTCGTTCATCGGACGAACTTCTCCTTGAGGGCCCGTTCCACCGGAGGGGGGACGAAGTCGGAGATCTGCCCGCCGAAAGAGGCCAACTCCTTGACGATGGTGGAGTTGAGAAAGGTGTACTTGAACCCTGGGACCATGAGGAAAGTTTCGATTTCCGGGGCCAGCTTCCGGTTGGTCAAGGCCATCTGAAACTCCATCTCGAAGTCGCTGATGGCCCTCAGGCCGCGGATGATGATCCGGGAGTCGCAGTGACGTAGGAAATCGATCAGGAGACCGTCGAAGTGTTCGACTCTCACCCGGGGCTCACCCAGGAAGACCTCCTGGGCCAGAGCCGTGCGTTCCTGTACCGAGAAGAGGGGAGACTTCTTGGGGTTGACCAGAATCGCCACGATGACCTCATCGAAGATCGTCAGGGAGCGTTTGACAAGATCTATGTGCCCGTTGGTGATAGGATCGAAAGAACCTGGATAGACGGCTGTACGGGATGTCATGGGACCTCCTTCAAGGGAGAAAACGGTGGCTGATTTCCGAAAAGATAAAGGCGACGACTAGGAGGGCGAAGGCTGTTAACAAGGTGTTGGTGAAGCGCCGTCCCTCGGCGAGGAGACCCGTGAGGGTGGCGAAGAAGGAGAAGAGGTATCCCCAGCGGAGGAGTTGGGTCCGGCGCCGGGGAGGGAAGAAGTTCCACCCCGCCGTTGTGACGAGAAAGAGGATGAGACCGACCACGAAGAGGAGCAAAGAGAAAACCATTCTCGATTTTAGATGAAAAGGGGGGAGCAGTCAAAGTGGGAAACCGGGAGGGGAAAAGAGAGGGAAAAACGATGAAAAGAGTCCCCCCGGTTTTTTGGTTTTCTGGGCGGAGTCCTTGTCGTTCAAGGTACTATATTTAGTAGCCCCGTCCCGAACGACCCTCTAGATGTTGTGCTTTGTCCCTTGAAAACGGTTGACAAAGGAAAGGGTTTGAAGTTTAATCTTGGTGAGGAAAATATCAAGGAGCAGGGATGAAAGATTCGGAAAAGTTTATTCAGAAGAGGGATGGTCGTTACTCCATTTTTGACCCCAAGAAGATCGCCAATGCGATCTCCAAGGCCTTTAAATCCGTAGGGAAAAAGAACCCCAACGTGGTCCTCTACCTGACCGAAGAGGTGGAGAAGATCCTCGAACGTAAGTTCTTCGAACGGGGGATCGTTCCAGGGGTTGAGGAGATTCAGGATCTCGTCGAGAAGGTCCTCATCGAAAAGAACGAGGCCGGAGCGGCTAAGGCCTACATCCTCTACAGAGAGAAGAGGGCCGAGATGCGGGACCTTCGGCAGAACTTCCTGGATGGGATCAAGGTGATCGACGAGTACCTTTCCATGGACGATTGGAGGGTGAAAGAGAACTCCAACATGTCTTACTCCCTCCAGGGGCTCAACCTCCATATCTCGTCGAAGCTCGTGGCCAAGTACTGGCTTAGGAAGCTCTACCCTCTGGAGGTCAGGATGGCCCATGAAGAGGGGCACATCCATGTCCACGACCTGGGGGTTTTAGGACCCTATTGCGTGGGCTGGGACCTGGAGGACCTCCTGCGGGTCGGTTTCACCGGGGCGAAGGGGAAGGTCGAATCCCGTCCGGCGAAGCATCTGAGAACCGCCATGGGACAAATCGTCAACTTCTTCTATACCCTGCAGGGGGAAGCCGCAGGTGCACAGGCCTTTTCCAACTTCGACACCCTTCTGGCCCCCTTCATCCGCTACGACAAGCTCGACTACAGCGAAGTCAAGCAAGCCATGCAGGAATTCGTCTTCAACGTGAACGTCCCGACCAGGGCGGGCTTTCAGACTCCCTTTACGAACATCACCATGGACCTGGTCGCCCCGGCGACACTGAAGAACCAGCGGGTTGTCGTGGGGGGGGAAGAGAGGGAAGAGACCTACGGGGATTTTCAGGAGGAGATGGATACCATCAACCGGGCCTTTGCAGAGGTGATGATGGAGGGGGACGCCAACGGGCGGATCTTCACCTTCCCGATTCCGACCTACAACATCTGGAAGGAGTTCAATTGGGATGATGAAAACCTGGCTCCGGTCTGGGAGATGACGGCGAAGTACGGCATTCCCTACTTTGCCAACTTCGTTAACTCCGACATGAAGCCTGAAGACGCGCGTTCCATGTGTTGCCGTCTCCGCTTGGACAACCGGGAGCTGTGGAAGAGGGGCGGTGGGCTCTTCGGGGCCAACCCTTTGACCGGGTCTATCGGGGTCGTCACGCTCAACCTGCCCAGAATCGGGTACAACGCTAGCAATGAGGAGGAGTTCTTCAACCTTCTCGACCGCGCCCTCGAGATAGCCGTGGAGGCCTTGGAGATCAAGAGAAAGGCTGTGGAACGCTTCACGGAGCAGGGGCTCTACCCCTTCACCAGGTTCTACCTGCGAAAGGTGAAGAAGGACCATGGAAAGTATTGGAACTTCCACTTCTCCACGGTCGGGATCGTCGGAATGAACGAGGCCTTGATGAACTTCCTGGGCAAGAGCATCACCGACAAGGAGGGCAGAGACTACGCCCTCAAGATCCTGGATTATCTGCGGGCCAAGATGCAGGATGTGCAGGCTGAAACCGGGCATATGTACAACCTGGAGGCGACCCCCGCAGAAGGCGCCTCCTACCGGCTCGCCAAGAGCGACAAGGAACGCTACCCGAAGATCATCGCCAGTGGGACTAAAGAGCCTTTTTACACAAACTCCGTGCACCCCCCGGTCGATGCTTTCGATGACCTCTTTCAGATCTTAGAGCATCAGGATGATCTTCAAGCCAAGTTCACCGGAGGGACCGTCGTCCACCTCTTCTTCGGGGAGAGGATCAAGGACTGGCGGATGGTTAAGGAGCTGACGAGGCGGATCACCCAGCGCTTCCGACTGCCCTACTTCTCTTTTACCCCAACCTTCTCAATCTCTCCGGTCTCCGGGTACCTTGCGGGACGTCACGATTTCGACCCGAACGCCCAAACCGAAGAGGATCTGGAAAATTACGGCGTCGATGTGGAGATGAGCCCCGAAGAGGTGGCCAAGTTGCCGCCCGGTTCTTACAAAGTGGTTCCCTCCTCTGAGGAGAAGAGGGAAGAGAAGAACGACTTGACATTTAAACTCAACTAGAACAATATGAATCTAAAGGGGAGAAACGAAATGGATTGTATGCTTGGACAGCAAGAGACAATCAACAGGGAGAAAGAGGTTACCATGAAAGTCAGGGTTGTTCCTACGGAAGTCTATTCCCGTATAGTGGGTTACTATAGGCCTGTCCAGAACTGGAACAGGGGGAAAGTGGAGGAGTTTCAGCAGAGGAAGGTGATCGACCCCGAAAGGGCGGTCGCCGGAGTGAGAGAGAAGGAGTGACCCCAAGCCCTCCAGGGCAAAAGACCGGAGGAAACTTGCTGATCAAGGGCTTTCTCGGAACAAGTCTGATCGATTTTCCTGGCCATGTTGCGTCCCTGGCCTTTGTGGGGGGATGCAATTTTCGCTGTCCCTTTTGTCACAACCGGGATCTGGTTCGGGGGTTCTTGAAGTTGCCGACCCTTTCCGAAGAGAGTGTTCTGGACGATCTGGCGAAGCGGAAAGGGTTCATCGACGGGGTCGAGGTGACAGGAGGAGAGCCCTGTCTCTACGCAGACCTTCCCGCCTTCTTACGAAGGGTCAAGAGCTTGGGGTATCCGGTGAAGTTGGATACCAACGGCTACTTCCCCAAGGCTCTCTCCTCCCTCTTGGAGGAGGGCCTCGTTGACTATGTGGCCATGGACGTGAAGACCTCCCCCGAGAAGTATGCCCAAACCGTGGGGAAGGTGATTGACCTCTCCCGGATCGGGAGGTCCATCAGGATGATTCTCGACAGGGCTCCGGACTACGAGTTTCGGACGACGGTCGTTCCCACCCTGGTGGGGGCAGAAGAGGTTGTCTCTATCGGACGGTGGATCGAAGGGGCCAAGAGTTATGCCCTCCAGGCCTTTCGTCCGGTTAACACCCTGGACCCCCAGTACAGCAAGATCCTTCCTCCCAAGCGGCGGGAGTTGGAGGCGATGGCTTTAAGGGTCCGTCCCTACGTGAAAGAGGTGATTCTTCGCTCCGAGTGATTAAAAAGAGAAGTGAACCCTTCCGTCCGGGGATGTGTAGGGGGTGAAGGGGAGGGAGTAGAGCTTCCTGAAGAGAGAAGCGTTTTGCTCTCCCCTGTTGGGTTCGCAGGCCAGAAGAGTCCCTTCCCGGAGCGCGATCAGGTTGTCCGAAAGGAGCACGAGAAGCTCCAGATCGTGAGAGGTGAAGATCAGAGTCTTTCCCTCCCCCTTGAGGGAGAGGAGAATCTCTCGGATCTCTCTTTGGAAGGGGGGATCCAGCGAGGCTTCCGGTTCATCGAGAATGAGCGTGTCCGCATCGGTGACGAGAAGGGAGGCTAACAAGATCTTCCGCTTCTCTCCACCGCTGAGTTCAAGGATGCGGCGCGTTCTGAGGGAGGAGATCTTGATCCTCTCCAAGACTTCGTCGACCCGGTGGTAGTCCTCCTTGGAGAAACCCTTCAAGGGGTTGAGAAGGGGATACCGGGAGAGGAGCAGGAAGTACTCTACCGGTATGTTCAGGGAAAAGGAGGCCTCCTGGGGCATGAAGGCGACCTTCCTGGCTACTTGCCGAGGAGGGAGAGAGGAAAGCTCCTTGCCCATGAGACGAAAACTCCCTTCGTAAGAGCGGAGAATCCCTGCAAGAAGCTTCAAGAGTGTCGTTTTTCCAGAGCCGTTGGGGCCGAGGAGGCCGTAGGAGAAGCCTTGTTGGAGGGAGAGCGTGAGCGAATGGAGGATACGGGGAGAGCCTGGGTACCAGAAAGAGAGGTTCTCTAAGGAGAAAAGAGGAATGCCCATGCCCCCGGGAAGGGCCGTGGGCTCCTCCCGGGGAAGTTCTCTCATGGGTTTGAACTAGGCGCAGAGGCTCAGCGGCCCAAAGTGGCGACCATTACGGCTTTGATCGTATGGAGACGGTTCTCGGCTTCGTCGAAAACCTTGGAGTGCTTGCTCTCGAAGATGTCGTCCGTGGCTTCGCAGATTTCCGGGAATTGCTGTGACAGCTTCGTGTCCAGGTTGTGGAAGCAGGGGAGGCAGTGGAGGAAGATGTAGTCGGGATTGCCAATCTTCTTCTCCATCTCTTTGTTGATCTGGTAAGGCTTGAGAAGTTTGATCCTCTCGGGGATCTTGTCCTCTTCGCCCATGGAGGCCCAGACATCCGTGTAGATCACGTCAACGCCCTTAACACCAGTGTCGACCTTGTCGGTGATCGTAATGGAGGCGCCGGTCTCTTTGGCAAAGCCCTCGGCCATGGCAACGATGTCTTTGGCCGGGAAGAGGCTCTTGGGGGAGACGATTCGGCAGTCCATACCCATCTTGGCACAGCCGATCATCAGGGAGTTGGCCATGTTGTTGCGGCCGTCGCCGACGTAGGCAAACTTGATCCCCCGCAGGTGACCGAAGATCTCGATGATAGTCATGAAGTCGGCCAGAATCTGGGTGGGGTGGAAAAGGTCGGTGAGACCGTTCCAAACGGGGACGCCGGCGTGCTCGGCCAAGCCCAGGACCGTCTCATGTTTGAAACCACGGAATTCGATTCCATCGAACATACGTCCCAGGACTCTCGCCGTATCCTTGACGGTCTCCTTCTTTCCGAGCTGGATGTCATCCTTGCCGAGGTATTCGGGGTGGGCCCCTTCGTCGATACAGGCAACTGTGAAGGCACAGCGCGTACGGGTTGAAGGCTTTTCGAAGATCAAGGCGATGTTCTTTCCTTCTAAGTTCCGGGACCGGATACCGGCGTATTTATCTCTTTTCAGCTTGATCGACAGGTCGAGAAGGAATTGAATCTCCTTGGGGGAAAAGTCCTTGAGGGCGAGAAAGTTGCGTCCTTTCAGGTTAAAAGGCATGGGTAAATCCTCCTTGAATGTGCAGTTTTATAATTTTAACCCGGAGAACGTTATTTTTCAAGAGCTCCCAAATGGACCTAAACCTATAACGGACACTCCTTTTTCTTCAACGGACACTCCATTTTTCTCTCCTCATGGTAGTGTGGCTGATCCGGAATTCTAACTCTATAACGGACACTCCCTTTTATCTCCTTTTCTTTTCCCCTTGACATTGTGGCCTCGCCCCTCTAAACTCGGAATCGAAAGGGGATAGAAGCAAAAGGAACGAAAAACAACCGCTTTCCGTAGGCCCCAGGCCTTCGAAGC